>NZ_JBIUHC010000063.1:0-57635 GCF_044627735.1 Cupriavidus sp. CuC1
ATGGAAGGGATGAGTAACCCGGAACGATTGCATCCCACCGGTCAGATCACGTGTAGTTGACTGCTTTTGAGAAGGGCCGCGTGGAACGGATGAATAGCACGCTGCAGGACCGTCTGGTCAAGGAACTGCGGCTGTGTGGTATCTCGTCTCAGGCGGACGCCAACGCCTTCGTACCAGCCTTCTTGGTCGACTTCAATGGGCGCTTTGTCAAGCCGCCCGGAAGCGACTTTGATGCGCATCGCGCAGTGCGAGCCGATGAGGACCTGGAGCGAATCTTTACCTGGCACAAGTGGCGCAAGGTGTCACAGAGCCTGACGCTGCAGTACGATAAGACGCTATATTTGCTGGCAGACCAGCCCGACCATCGCCGCCTGATTCATCGCTATATCGAAGTGGCAGAGTACCCGGATGGGCGCATCGAGATCTGGGCCGATGGCGCTACCCTGCCCTACACCACCTATGACCGTCTATCAGAGATTGACCAAGGCGCGATCGTCGAGAACAAGCGTCTCGGTCACGTACTGCGCGTGGCGCAGGAGATGCAGGCCAAGCGGGATAGCCGGCGCAGCGCCGGCGCCCCCGCCAGAATCAATGCAGGCAAGCCGCCGCGGCCTCACAAGGCCGCCCTGGGCAAGAAGCCTCAGCGACAGCTCAGCGCCACCGACTTTGCATGCTGTGCTCGGAACAGCCTTCAAAGCCGGATGGACGTGGGTGCAACATCGGTTTATCGCTCGATCCCCCCGTGATCACCTTGGAGGGCTGCGTTCCCTCCCCTTCAATGCATGCCTGGATCGCGACGCGCATGGAGATTCTCCCATAGTGTCAGTAATCCATCGCGCCCTGGCGAACTGACGCGGCGCCTTGATGTAGCCTGCAGCGCGACCGTTGGACCGCTCAACGGCGGTCGTCGAGAAGGGGCGGTCACCACTGAGTTTCCTGCTCCAGGCGCTGCCCGACGCTCCTCACATTGACCTTGACGCTGGAGTTCGGAAGTTTCCGCCCGCCCCGATACGCTTGGCGCAGAAAGATCTGCGCCAAGCGATAAGACATCACGCTGGCATACCGGCACTGGAGCCAGTCCACCGTCTGGAACTGTTGAAGCAGTTCGTGCCTCTCGCGTATGAACAAGCCCAAGCCGGATGCAGGTGCGAAATCGGCTTTGCGCTCGAGCACTCCGACCGTGATGACCTTGGAGGGCTGTCCCTGGTGACCTGCCCCGCCGTGCTTGATGATCGATAATCTATGCAATTTGCCATCGCCAGAAACACGGGCTGCCGATGGCGTTTGGGTTGCGCGAGCATGAGCGCTTCCATCAAGCCAGGTTCTCCCGCGGCTCTATCTGCCTTCCGCCGGACTGGCTTTGCGCGCGTAAAAGGCCGAGACCTCTTCCATTTCCTGCGCGGTCATCCCACGCACCATGTTGCGCATCTGCGCTTCTGGATCGTTGTGGCGATTGCCTTGCGCGAAGGCCTTGAGTTGCCCTACCAGGTACTCCTTTGGCATGCCTTCCAGCCAGGGGGCGCCCAGTTTCTGGTCAACGCCGCCGTGGCAGGAAATGCACGGGGCGATATTGCGCATCGGGTCGCCCACGCGCACCAACGGCGGGAGCGACTCGTCGTAGGTGGTCGGGGCGGTTCTTGCCTTGGGCAGGGACGCAAAGTAAGCCGCGAGGTCTTCGATATCCTTGTCGGGCAGACGCGTTGCCAGAGCCTCCATGATCGAACTTGCGCGCTTGCCGCTCTTGTAGTCATGCAATTGCTTGATGACCACCTCGGGATATTGCCCGGCAAGATTGGGCGCGTTCGAGATACTTATGCCTTGCGCGCCATGGCACATGGTGCAGTTAAGCGCGAGCGTTGCGCCCCGGCCAATCGAGTCGCTGGCGCCAGCCCGCGCCATGTCTCGCTCGAGTACGACATTGGATGAGCCGGGCCCGGCCTTCACGGCTGCCCCGCTGCTCCAGGAGGCGGGTACGCCCGCCGCGCGGCAAATGCTGGCCCAGATTCCCTGGGCGGTGAAATCGCCATGGACGGACGGCAGCCATACGAACCCTACGAGTATCGACAGTACGGTAAAGATTGAAAGGGACAACAGGCTCCAACGGAACCACGGGTTGCGCCATGCATACATGCCGCCTTCGTGCATCATCGGCTCCCGATTGGTACGACCGGCACGGATGCTTCCTTCAAGGACGCCAGTTGCACGATGGGGTATCCATAGTTGACGACGGTTAGACCAATCATCATTGCGACCCAAAGGCCAAGTCCATTCAATGCCACCGGTGCCGGAGCACCTGCATGGACAGGCTCGCTGAAGGTATATGGCGCGGGAACTGCCGTGCCCTTGCGCGCTCGCGCCAGAACGAAGACAAAGAGAAATACGGAAATGACAAGCAGCAAGCCGCCCGCTGCCGATGCTGTCACTGTCCACGCCTGCGGGTGGATAGCCGGATGCGTGTAGTCGTAGTAAGCCATGCGCCGCGGCATGCCAAGCAGCCCCACCAGGTGCCACGGCAGCGATAAAACCAGCATGCCAACGAACCATAGCCACAGTTGCAGCTTCATAATTCCTTTTGACAGCGGCTTGCATTGCATCAGTTGTGGCCATAGGTCGTACGCGACTACCATGTACATGATGACGATGGCCCCGGCAAAGATGAGGTGAAAGTGGCCGGTGACCCACTGCGTGTTGTGGATGGTCTCGTTGAGCTGGTAGCTCATGTTGATGAGTCCCCCTGCACCGCCGAAGCCCAGCATAATGAAGGAAAAGGTCACCGCCAGCATCACGGGGTTGTCCCAAGGCAGCGCCTTGACCCAACCGAACAACCCTTTGCCACCACGCAGCCGACCGGCAATCTCGACCGACGCGACGATGGTGAACACAGTCAGCAGCGTCGGCACGGACACCATGGCGGTCATCGCCGCGTGCACAAACTTGAACCCGGCACCCACCTGCGGGTCGGCGAACAGATGGTGGATGCCGATGGGCATCGAGAACACCAGAAAGAGGACGAATGCGACGCGCCCCATCGTATCGCTATACAGGCGTCCTCCAATCGCGCGCGGCACGATCGTATAGAACGCGATATACGCCGGCATCAGCCAGAAGTAGACGATGGCATGCAGCGTCCACGAAAAGAAGACTCGTGCCAGGCCCGCATTGATGGTGTCGGTCAGGCCCAGCGATGCGGGAAGGATAAGCACGAGCACTTCAATGGCGGCGCCCAACGAAGTCCAGGCCCAAAGGTAGGCACCCGCAACGTTACCAAACATCGCCAACGGAACGGTTGCGCCGGGATTGTCGTCTTTCCAAGACCTCAGGTTGATGGCCATCAGCGCCACCCAGATCCAGGAGCCTACGACCACCAGCACGACGCCAAGGTAGTAGAACGGGCTTCCGATCATGGGCGGGTAGAAGGTGTACAGGATCGACGCCTTGCCAATCGCCATGGTGACGGCTGCCATGGCGGTGCCGCCCACCACCAGCCAAAAGCCGCCCCAGGCCCATCGCACGCCGATCAACGGCCTTTTCAGCGCAAGTTCCGTGATGGCGTAGCCGAAGCCCATGGCTACCAGCGTGGGCAGCACGTAAGCCATCACGGTGCCGTGTGCCGTCACCGATCGATAGTAGTGCTCCGGGTTGTTGACCCACGCATGCAGCGGACTGCGAATGTACATCTGCCATTCGCCAAGCAGGATCGCGCCGAGGAAGGCGACGAAGGCGACCCAGAAATGGGCCAGCACGAGTCTTCTAGCGAGGAACACAGGTCAGCCTTTCTTCTGTACGCGTCTTGGCGAGAAACTCGTCGCGCGGTAGCACTTGCACGCGACCCCACATGGCTTCATGTCCGGTGCCGCAGTATTCATGGCACGGCATCAATTGCTCGC
Organism: Cupriavidus sp. CuC1; assembly: GCF_044627735.1. NCBI lineage: Bacteria > Pseudomonadati > Pseudomonadota > Betaproteobacteria > Burkholderiales > Burkholderiaceae > Cupriavidus > Cupriavidus sp. CuC1. Next base: position 3,888 of record NZ_JBIUHC010000063.1, read on the forward strand.
CCGTAGTGCGAAACCTGGTGGTGAACGTCGACACGAAACCCGGGATCAGCATTGTGTTGGCATTGGTTGTTCCGACGATAAAGCCGTGTACGACGTCGGTGCTGGTGGCGCGGAAGGTAATGGGCAGGTCCGCGGGTACGACGATGCATTGCGGCACGAAGGAGTACTGCTGGGCTACGACGCGGACAATCACCTTGCCGTCATTGTCCATCGCGGTGCCTAAGTTGCTTTCAACGAATTCGCCCCGGATGTGCAAGGTTTTCACGTCGATGGTCTCTACCCTGGACGGCGGCATGGCCGCCCAGTGAAGGCTGGTGATGATCATCATCACCACCAGGGAAGCGACGATGATCCCAACGATGATGGCCCAGCGGCGTTCTGCCGCGACGGCGACAAATTCCGCGTGGTGGCTGCCATCGGGCGCCGGGGAGTTGGTATCGGCGCTCACCGAACCGCGCCTCGTGGCAGATAGACAAACAGATAGAAGCCGAAATAGATAGCAATCACGATGGCGGTCGCGACGCCGGCTATCGCAAACGTTCCCGACGGGCCGCGGCTGACGATCCGGGCGACCTCCTCGTCCAGTCGTCTTGCTTCCTCACTCTCAATGGGATCGGCCATCTCTTTCCTCACTCAGGAAGCAGCGTACGAAGATCGTTGGCCTGGGCCGGTGTCACGGGCGTACCGCTATTGCCCCATGCAACACGGATATACGTGACTACGGCAGACACCTCTTGATCGTTCAGGATATGCGAGAAGGGGGGCATGCCATGAGGCCGCGGGTTCTTCGCGGTACCGGGCGCATAGCCGCCGTTGAGCACCATGCGAATGGAATTGACGGGCGACAACATGGTGAGGGACTGATTGGCCGCCAGTGGAGGAAATGCCGGCGGCTGCCCTTTGCCTTCCGCGCCGTGGCAGACAGCGCATTGCAGTGCGTACACCTTGCGGCCCAGTTCCATCACAGCCGGATCGACCAGGCGCGCCTGGCTGGTGGGAGGCGTTTCGGCATCCCTTTGCGGCAGTGCCTTGAGATAGACTGCCGTCGCCTCGACGTCGGCATCGCTAAGATACTGAAGGCTGTTGTAGACCACCTCGGCCATCGGGCCGTACACCGTCGCCCGGTGCGAAACGCCTATTTGCAGGAGATCCGAGATGTCCTTGATGGCCCAGTTTCCTAGCCCGGCCTCCTGGTTGGAGGTGAGTGAAGGCGCATACCAGTTCTGGTTGGGGATCATGCCGCCTTCGAACGCCTTCGACTCGCTCGAACCGCCCAACATGTTGATGGCCGTATGGCACATCGCGCAATGCCCCAGGCCCTGTACCAGGTACGCGCCGCGGTTCCATTGCGTGGATTGCTTGGGATCGGCGACGTACTCGCCCTCCTTGAAGTACAGCGTTCTCCAGCCGATCAACAGTTCGCGCTTGTTGAAGGGGAAACGCAGCTCGTGCGCGCGATTGGCCTGCTTTACCGGCGCAACGGACATGAGATAGGCAAAGATCACATCCGAGTCGGCCCGCGTCACTTTGGTATAGGAAGCGAACGGCATGGCGGGATACAACAGCGCCCCGTCACGCGAGACGCCGGTGTGCATCATTCGGTAGAAGTCGTCGGCGGTCCATTGGCCAATGCCGGTTTCATCGTCTGGCGTGATGTTAGGGACGAAGAGGCTGCCAAACGGCGTGGCCATCGCCCGGCCTCCCGCGAAGGGCTTGCCGTTCGGCGCCGTATGGCAGGCCACGCAGTCGCCGGCGCGGGCGAGATACTCTCCGCTGTCGATGATCTGTGTGGTCGCATTGACTGGCCGGACGCCCATTTTTTCAGGAAGCTTGCCGGGACGGAACCAGTACACGGCGACCACCGCGGCCACGGCTGCGGCCAGCAGGACGGCAATTCCGATCCCAATACGCGCGCTCGTTCGCATACGGCTTATCGCTGGCTGCCGCATGCCAGAGGCATGCGCACAAGGTTGGACGACTCGGGCGACAGGTCCTTCGGCGCGGGCTGCAGCGACAACCAAGCCGCTACCGCCGTGACGTCGCTATCGGAAAGCCGCGTAGCGATGCGCTTCATGCAATCGGGCTCGGCGGCATGGCGGTCGCCGACCCGCCAGCGCGTCAGCTGGGCCACGATATAGGTCGGACGTAGCCCGATCAAACCTGGAATGCCCGGCTCCATGCCGGTCAGCCCGGCCCCATGGCATGTCGCGCACGCGGGGACATTCTTGCTGGCATCGCCGGCGCGTACCAGGGCCTGGCCTCGTGCCACCGTGGCGGGATCCGTGGTTCCGGCCTCCTGGGCCGCGAACGGCGGCCTTTGTTTGGCGAAGTGGTCGGCGATTTCCCGCAGGTAGGCGTCGGGCAAGTAGGCGACCAGGTAGTTCATGGGCGGGTACTTGCGCGTGCCGTCCCGGAAGGCCACCAGTTGATTGTAGAGATAGCCCGCGGGCTTTCCGGCGATGCGCGGGTAGTAGCCGTTGCTCGTGCCTTGTCCGCTCTGGCCGTGACAGGTCACGCATCCCTGCACCCTGGCCTCCAGCGAGTCGACCTGCTTGAACGCGGGGACAGCCTCGGCCGTAGCCTGTGCCAGCGCCCATCCGGGAGCGCCAAGCAGGCATGCGAGGAAAGCCGCCATTCTTGGTCTTCGCATTGGATTGTGACGTCGTCACCCTTTGGCGAAACCTCTGCCGCTGGCAGAGGCGGACGCCGGACGCCGCCAATATGCCGCCTGAGAGTTGCGCTGCGTTGTGTTTGCTGCGCTATCAGCGTAGGCGGTCACGACGGTTAAAGTCAATGTACGCTTGGCGGCCCATCGCGTGGAGCGTAGGATCGCTGGCGTACGTCGTCCTGGAACCGGGCGGCCTTATGGACCTCCTTTGCCCCGGGAGATCCGCTCGTCACTCATTCAGCCCGCACCTTGACGTAGCGGCCGGGCGCCGGCTCGATCACGGCGTACTTCTTGCTTCCGAGCTGACTGCGCGCGTCGACGGGCTTGCCTGCCTTGGGCGCGAGCCACTTGATCCAGTGGGGCCACCAGCTACCCGGTGTCGCTTCGGCACTGGCAAGCCATTGATCGGCATCGTCGCCCAGCGTACCGCCGGTCCAGTAGCGGCGCTTGTTCTTGGACGCCGGATTGATAACGCCCGCGATGTGGCCGCTCGCGCCAAGCACAAACTGGGTCTTGCCCCCGACCAGTTGCGTCGTTCGGTAGGCGGACTTCCAGGGCACGATGTGGTCGTCCTGCGTCGCCAGCACATAGCTGGGCAGATCGATACGGCCCAGGTCCACGGGCGTGCCGCACATTGTCAGCCGGTCCGCCACGCACAGGTTGTTCTCGAGGTACATATTCCGCAGGTACCAGGCGTACATCGGCCCCGGCAGGTTGGTGCTGTCGGCGTTCCAGTAAAGCAGGTCGAATGCCTCGGGCGACTTGCCCTTCAGGTAGTGGTTGATGACGTTCGGCCAGATCAGGTCATTGGCGCGCAGCGTCTGGAACACGAAGCCGAGTTCGGCGCCGGGGTAGATGCCGCCCTGCCCGATCGCCTGCTCGCGCGATGCCACGCCTTGCTCGTCGATGAATACGCCGAGGTCGCCGGGGTCCTGGAAGTCGAGCATGGTGGTCAGCAGGGTCAGGCTGGCCACGGAGGTGTCTGCGCGCGCACGCAGCACCGCGAGCGCGCAGGAGAGGATCGTGCCACCCACGCACCAGCCGAGCGCGTTGAGTTTGTCGGCGCCGCTGATGGCCAGCGCCACCTCGATCGCTCTCATGACGCCCTGGCTCAGGTAATCATCCCAGGTAATGTGGCCACAAGTGGCGTCGGGGTTGCGCCACGACACCAGAAAGAGCGTGTGGCCTTGTTCGACGGCGAACCGCACAAACGAGTTCTCTGGCTGCAAGTCCAGGATGTAGAACTTGTTGATGGACGGCGGCACGATCAGCAGCGGGCGCGTTGCCACCCGTTCGGTCAGCGGCGCGTACTGGATCAGTTGAAAAAGCGCGTTCTCGAACACAACCGCGCCTTCGGACACTGCCACGTTCTTGCCGATCTCGAACGCAGTCTCGTCGGTGATCGACAGCCCGCCTTTGCGCATGTCCGCCAGGAGGTTCTTGAGGCCGGCCTGCAGGCTCTCGCCACGCGTCTCGAACGCGAGTTGCATCACCTCCGGATTGGTGGCGGCGAAGTTGGCCGGGCTCATCGAGTCGATGAACTGGCGCGTGTAGAAGCGCAGCCGTTGCTTGGTGGGCTCGTCAAGCGCCGCGGCCTCGACCATGTCGCCGGCTAGTCTGGCGTTGAGCAGGTAACTTTGCTTGAGCAGGCTGTAGGCGGGATTGTCGCGCCATTCGACGGCGCTGAAGCGGCGGTCGCCCCGCTCGGGCGCGACCACCGCGTCGGGCAGTTGACCGGCCATGTTGGCTATCATCCGCGTCCACAGCGCGAGCTGCTGCTGGAAATAGTTCAATTGCAGATCCGCGAACGGTCCGGCGCCGGACTGCGCAGATGGAGCGCCGGAGCCGGGGACCTGTGCGGCTGGGTTAAGCATCATGGCCTGCCACAGGCTCTGTCCCGACTTGATGAAACCCTGAATATATTCGTCAGGAACCTTGTGGGGCGATGCCATTGTTTTCTCCATGGTGTCGGGTGCCGTGGCGGCCCTCGGCCGGCGCGTCCATGCCTGGCCTACTTGGGCTGCATCAACTTCTTCATCTCCTCCATATGCTGCGTGGCCCGCTGCGTGATGGTAGCCAGCGCATCGACCTGCGACCTGCGTGCCATCTCCGCGAGATCCTTCATATCGGTCAGCGCTGTCTGGTAAGGCACGCCAATCATCTCCGCCTGCTTGGCAGGGTCGATCGAGCCAGCGCCGCCGGCCTGGGCCTTGGCAAAGTCCTGAATTCCCTGCATGGTCCGGGTCAGGATCTCGGTTTGCTTCTGTGCCATTGCCTGCATCGCCTCATAGGCGACCTTGTTGCTCTCGGCTAGCGCTTCCATGTCCTTGCGCCGCGACTCGATGATCGGCGACATATCAAGCCCGGGGATCTTGAATTGCTGAATCATCTTGGTCACGTCGGCGAAGGGGTTGGTTTCGGTAGTCATGTTTGTCTCCCGTTGAATGGGACCGTTGCGGGTTCGCAGGCTGGCAGCGGCGATGATCGCCGCCGAGATCACGCTGGCGGTCAGCATGCCATGGGCAATCCGCCCGCCCCTTGAACTGGGTGGTCCGGGCGAATTCCTCGTTGATGTGCACCGCGTTGTTGTCGCCCGAGACGGCGGCGAACAGGACGATGTCCGCCTCCGTGATCGTCCTGGGGAAGGTGGCGGTATGCCCGGTTCCAAAATCCTCATAGTCGTAGCCGTCGAGTACGTTCATGACTCCTGCGTTACGCGGCCTTGGGCAGGACGGGGATATCCGCCGCTTGCAACGCGCCCTTGCGTTGTCCCCCCGCGCCCTTCTTGATAAAGCCGAAAGGCTTCCCTAGCGGCAGGAGCACCCGGCCAAAGTAGGTGTTTAGGAACACGGCGCCGGCGCAATACAAGCCCAGGAACGAAATGAGCAGTTCGGAATAGGCGGCAAGCTGGGAGAACAAGCCTCGGTGGAGGTCCAGTATCGACAGCCCCAGCGACGGCAGCAGAATATTGATCAGCACCAGGATGGCCGCGAACACCTTGTTCGCCTCGAACGCGGCGACCATGATAAACAGCGAGAAGATCGTATAGCCGAAGCAGGCGAAGGCAAGCTGCCTGGGATCCGCCTTGTCGCCGACAGCGCCGAACCAACCTACGCTGATCGCCCAGTGCATTGCGACCGCAATCCAGAACAAACCGTACGCGCCCAGCACAATCGCGCCGAAATAGTTGTTCTTCTTGAAATCAACGAACGATGCCCAGATCTGCGCGACGGATCCCAGGAACAATGCCCAAGGGATGAGATAGGTAACGCCGGTAGTCCATCCCATCTTCTGGGACGCCGCCACGAAGGTCACCATGGCCAATCCGAAGACACCCAGCGCGGTGGGGTCGGACATCAGAATTTTCGTCTCTGTGACGTTTGGCGAGGCATGCATTTCAGATACTCCCCAGACACTTCTGCGGTCAGCGCGACCGGCCATCGATTGAGAGGCCTTCGGTGTCATAGCCGTTGACCTCGTTCCTTCCTTCTGCCTCCCGTGAACAGGTCGAGGTCAGAACAGCGTTTCGTCCAGCGCGAGTACCGAACTGGCACCGTTGACAATCGCCTCGCGGTAGGCCTGTGCCAGCGGCAATACGTGCTCCGCATAGAAATGTGCCGTGACCATCTTGGCCCGGTAGAATCCTGCGTCGGGCTCCGCCAGCTTCGCCTTGGCGATCAATGCGGCGCGGGCCATCAGCCAGCCTCCCACGACCGTGCCGAATAGCATCAGATAAGGCACCGCGCCGGCTGCCGCGCGGGCGGGCTCGCGATCGTAGGTCGCGAGCAGCCAGTCGGTTGCCTTCTCCAGCGCTACCGTGCCGCGCTGCAAGGATGCCGCGATGCCATGGAGTTCCTTGCCGCCCGCAGCTTCGAGCGCAGCCAAGGTCTCGTTCATCTCGCCGAGCAGGACGTTCAGCGTGGCACCCCGCTCGCGCGCCACCTTGCGCCCGATCAGGTCGTTGGCCTGAATGCCAGTCGTACCCTCGTAGATGGTAGTGATGCGCGCATCGCGCATATGCTGGCAGGCGCCGGTCTCTTCGATGAATCCGACCCCGCCGTGCACTTGAATGCCGAGCGACGTGATGTCGAGCGCGTTTTCCGTGCACCAGCCTTTGACCACGGGTGTCAGGAGATCCGTCAGCGCCTGGCACTTCTGGCGTTCGGTCGCATCCGGATGGGAATGCGCCTTATCCATCTGGGCGGCGGTGAAATAGGCCAGTGCCCGCATCGCCTCGATGCGGGCTTTCATGCTCATCAGCATGCGGCGCACATCGGGATGCCGGATGATGGGTACGGGCGGGCCGGATGTCGCCCCGATGGGGCGGCTTTGCACGCGTTCCCGTGCGTAGCCCAACGCCTGCTGGTAGGCACGCTCAGAAATGGCCACGCCTTCCAGGCCGACGTTGAGGCGGGCGTGGTTCATCATCGTGAACATGTATCCAATGCCGCGGTTCGCCTCTCCCACAAGGTAACCAATGGCGCCCTCGTTCTCCCCAAAAACCATGACCGCCGTGGGACTGGCGTGGATGCCCATCTTGTGCTCGATCGACGCACACGTCAGGTCATTGCGCTGGCCCAGGCTGCCATCCGGTTTCACCAGGAACTTGGGGACGACAAACAGCGAAATCCCCTTCGTGCCCTCGGGCGCGTCGGGCAGGCGTGCAAGCACCATGTGGATGATGTTCTCCGCCATGTCATGCTCGCCCCAGGTGATGAAGATCTTCGTGCCGGTGATGCGGTAGTGGTCGCCCTCGGGTTCGGCCTTGGTGCGGATCGCGGAGAGGTCCGAGCCAGCCTGCGGCTCGGTGAGATTCATGGTGCCGGTCCATTCGCCCGAGACCATCTTCGGCAGGTAGCGTTGCTGGTCCCGCGCCGAGCCATGATGCGCGATCGCCGCCACGGCGCCCAGCGTCAGCATCTGGCACAGAGAGAAGGCCATGTTGGAAGCCTTCCACATCTCAAGCACCGGGGTGGACACCAGCGAAGGAAGGCCCATGCCACCGAAGTCGGGACTCGCCGGCATGGCGTTCCAGCCGTTCTCGATGAACTGGCCGTAGGCCGCCTTGAATCCGTCCGCTGTCGTTCTCCATCCGTGCACGCACTGCCCTGGCGATCGCCCTGGGCGTTTATGGGCGCGAGCACCTCCGTCGCAAATTTCGCCGCCTCGAGGAGGATCGATTCTACAACCTCGGGTGTGGCTTCCTCGTTGCCCGGCAGCGCGGTGATCTCGGCCAGACCCGCCAATTCGTTCATCGCGAAAAGCATGTCGCGTATGGGTGCCACGTACGTGGTCATCTTGGTGTCCTTCATATGCCAGGTTCAACGCTAGAGTGCCTTTACCTGTTCGCGCAAAATGAACTTCTGAATCTTGCCGGTCGCGCTCTTTGCCAATGGGCCGAAGATAACCGTCTTCGGTACTTTGAAACGCGCCATCCGTTCGCGGCAGAAGTCGATGATCTCGCGCTCCGTGGCCTGTCCGCCCTCCTTGAGTTCGATAAAGGCGCACGCAACCTCTCCCCATTTCTCGTCGGGGCGCGCCACCACCGCAGCGCCTATCACGGCGGCATGGCGGTAGAGGACATCCTCCACTTCGAGCGAGGAAATGTTTTCACCGCCCGAAATGATCACATCCTTCGAGCGGTCCTTGATCTTGACGTAGCCATCGGCGTGGACCACCGCCAGATCGCCGCTATGGAACCAGCCGCTGGCAAACTCCTTCTCCGTCGCATGGGGGTTCTTGAGATAGCCCTTCATGGTCAAGTTGCCGCGGAACATGATCTCGCCCATGGTCTCGCCATCCCATGGTACGGGCTTCATGCTTGTCGGATCCATGACCGTCATGCCTTCCTGCATCGGCGCCCGCACGCCCTGGCGGCCATTGAGCTCGGCACGCTGCTCCAGAGGCAGTGCGTTCCAGCTTTCTTGCTTGGCGCATACGGAGGCGGGGCCGTAGGTCTCGGTCAACCCGTAGACGTGCGTAATGTCGAAGCCGATCCGCTCCATGCCCTCGATGACCGAGGCCGGTGGCGCGGCGCCGGCGATAAGGGCGTAAACCTTTTGCTCGATGCCGCTGCGCATCTCTTCCGGCGCATTGATCAGCATGCTGTGCACGATGGGCGCGGCACAGAAGTGCGTGACCTTGTGACGCTTGATCGCATCGAATATCGCCTTTGTATCCACCCGCCGCAGGCACACATTGACGCCGGCGTTGGCCGCCATGGTCCAGGGAAAGCACCAGCCATTGCAGTGGAACATGGGAAGCGTCCACAGATACACCGCATGGTGCGGCATGCCCCAGGACAGGATGTTCGATATCGCGTTGAGATAGGCGCCGCGATGGTGGTAGACCACACCTTTCGGGTTGCCGGTGGTGCCGGATGTGTAGTTCAGCGCTATGGCATCCCATTCATCCGCGGGGAGCGACCAGGCGAAGTCCGCGTCCCCTTCGAGGAGGAATGCTTCATAATCCATTTCGCCGAGTAGCTTCCCACCTTGATATTCAGGGTCATCGATGTCGATAACCAGCGGCCGCTCCTCGAGCATTGGAAGCACGTGCTCGATGGTTGCCGAGTACTCGCGGTCGGTGATCAGGACCTTCGCCTCGCCATGCTGCAGCATAAACGCAATGGCTTCCGCGTCGAGGCGAAGATTCAGGGTATTCAATACAGCACCGATCATCGGTACTGCGAAGTGCGCTTCGTACATGGCCGGCACGTTGGGTGCCATCAGCGCCACCGTATCGCCAACTCCGACACCGCGCTTGTTGAGCGCGGAGGCCAGGCGCCGGCAGCGGCGGTAGCATTCTTTCCACGTCATGCGCCATTCCCCGTGAATCATGGCGATGCGGTCCGGGTAAACGAAGGCAGCCCGTTCCAGGAAACTAAGGGGGGACAGCGGAACATAGTTCGCGCTGTTCTTCTCGAGTCCGAAGTTGAAAGGGTCGATGTGCGTCACAACGGTCTCCATTCGATTTCCGGCTGAGTCACCGTCCTGTACTTCTGCAAGTACATCCGAAATGATCAACCCTCGTTTCTGCAATTGGTCTGATTGATCCATCTCTATTTCCGGCTTGACGACTCTCTTGAATCACCTTAATCCATTTTCATCAAGGCGATTTCGCACGCCAGGACACAGAAACATCTTGCGTGAAACAGCCATGGAAATCGGTACGGTCGCGTACCTCGACCTAGAAGATCGCTGTGCCTGCCGTACCGGTTCTCATGAAAACCGGTACGGCAGCGTACCGACTTCCATCTCCGTTGCAGGCAAGTTGCAGGCACCGTGTCGGCTGTGCCCGAACCGTCGTTTCGCTGGTGCTCGCAAAGGTCGCGCGCGGAACCATCCCCGTCGGCCGTCCGCGCCAGGACCAACATGATCAGGATCGAAGAATGAAAGCGCTTGTCTATCTCGGCCCGGCGAAGAAAGCGCTGGAGGATCGGCCGAAGCCCACCATCATGGCGCCCACCGACGCGGTGGTCCGGATCAGCAAGATGACAATCTGCGGCACGGACTTGCACATTCTCAAGGGCGACGTTCCAAGCTGTCTGCCGGGCCGCGTCCTGGGTCATGAGGGCGTGGGCGTGGTCGAGGAGGCCGGCCCGGCCGTCGAAGCATTCAAGGTCGGAGACCGGGTCTTGATCTCCTGCATCAGCGCCTGCGGCAAGTGCACCTATTGCCGCAAGCTCATGTACTCGCATTGCACCAGCGGCGGCTGGATCCTCGGAAATACCATCGACGGCACGCAGGCTGAATTCGTCCGCATCCCCTATGCGGATACGAGCCTCTATCGCATCCCGGACAACGCGGACGAAGAGGCCCTGGTAATGCTGAGCGACATCCTGCCCACCGGCTTCGAATGCGGCGTTCTCAATGGGCAGGTCCAGCCCGGAAGTACCGTGGCCATCATTGGTGCCGGGCCAATCGGGTTGGCCGCCCTGCTCACCGCCCAGTTCTACTCGCCGGCCGAGATCATCATGATCGATCTCGACGAACACCGCCTGGGGGTGGCGAAGCGCTTCGGCGCGTCAGCCGTGGTCAACGGCACCGGCGGCAAGGCCAGGGAAATGGTGATGAAGCTAACGGGCGAGCGTGGCGTGGACACCGCTATCGAGGCTGTCGGCATTCCAGCGACCTTCGAACTGTGCGAAGACATAATCGCGCCGGGTGGCACCATCGCCAATATCGGCGTGCACGGGAAGAAGGTGGATCTCCATCTGGAACACTTGTGGGATCGCAACATCACCATCACTACGCGGCTTGTCGACACCATCAGCACGCCAATGCTGCTAAGCACCGTGCGGTCTCACAAGATTGACCCGAAACTCCTGATCACGCATCGCTTCAAGCTCGATCAAATCCTGGATGCCTACGAGACTTTCGGAAACGCCGCGGACACACGAGCGCTCAAGGTAATCATCGAGGCCTGGCGGCCGTGAACGGGCTCTCCATTCGACAATGCCTCGTACCCGGCCGTCACATCGAACAGTTTCTCGTCGATCGAACCTTGGCGCTGGCGTTGAAACCTGCCGTGAAGGCTGGCGAGCAGCTCGTCGATGTTCTTGTCGGCACGTTCCATCGCCGCCAGGCGGCTGGTGTTCTCGCTCGCCAGCGATTGGGCGCAAGCACGGAACAGGGAGATGAAGAGATGCTCGCGGATCAGTGCGCGCAGCGCCATGGTGCCGCGGCCCATCACTTCGGGCGGGTTCGGCGTTGGCCAGCGCTGCGCCACCAGGTCCGCTTCCCATTGCGCGTCAAGCGGCAGCAGGCGCTGGTCCCCCGGGTGGTAGAGGCCTCCTGGCTTCGGCCGGTTATAGAAGACGTGGATACGTGGTTGCGACTCCTGGCTTCGGTGCGTTTCCGTATCGACCTGGAGCCGGTCGACGAGCGGGGCGATGGTCTCGATCGAATTCGGTACCGCATAGGTGCCCGTCACGGCGACGCCCGCCTCCATCCGCCAGGCTGACGGTCTTGCCCTTGATGCCGGTGAACTGTTCGGTCGTGAAGAACGGCTGCGTCAGGAAGCGTTCCAGCCGGCGCGCGCGGGCGACCACGTTACGGTCGGCTGGCGAGAGTTGTTCGAGCCCCAGCATCGCGATGATGTCCTTGAGTTCCGCGTACTGCGCCAGCGTACGCCGGATGTCCTGCGCCAGCTGGTAGTGGTGCGTGCCGACGATGCCCGGCGTGGCCATCTTCGAGTTCGATTGGAGCGGATCCACGGCCGGGTAGAGGCCTTCGCTCGCGCGCTTGCGCGACAGGACGATGGACGCCGACAGGTGCGAGAAGGTGTGCACCGCCGCCGGGTCAGTGAAGTCATCCGCCGGCACATAGACAGCCTGGATCGACGTGATGGCACCGGTATCGGTGTTAGCGATCGTCAGCGCCGCGTGGCCAGCGCGGAAGCGCGCACCTGGCGGTTCGTTCATCTGGCCGAACACCATCACCATGTCCGGCAGGACGCCCGCTTCCTGCATGTCTTGGTAGAGCTCCTGCGCCTCGCGGCAACGCTCGCCGATGCCGCAGAAGAGGCTCAAGCCCTGGTGGTGCCCGACCATGTTGTGGATCAACTCGGTGAGCAGCACCGTCTTGCCGACACCCGCGCCACCGAACAGACCCGCCTTGCCTCCGGTTTCCAGCGGCAGCAGGACGTCGATGGCCTTGATGCCGGTCTCGAAGACCACCGACTGCGTGGAGCGCCGGGCTAGCGGCGGCGGCGCCCGGTGCACCGAGCGCCATTGAACATTGCGCGGCTCTGGCAGTTGGTCAATGGGATCGCCGAATACATCGAACATGCGCGACAAAATGCTCGCGCCGACTGGTGCTTGCAAGGGCGCGCCCGTGTCCTGCACGGCCATGCCTCGCGCCAGCCCCTGGGTGGAGGTCAGCGCAATACAGTGCACGTGTTGGCCATCGAGTTGCGCCAGGACTTCCATGGCGATCCGACCATCGGGCCCGGCACGGAGCAACGTGCGTATCGGCGGCAATCGTGCCGCGAACGACGACGCTGCCACGAACCGCGGCGACCGCGGCGACCGCGGCGACCGCGCCCCGGATCGTCGTCATCGGCAGCCCCTTCGTCAATCTGTGGATATCGCCCGCCCCACAATCCGGGGGTAGAAACTGGCGGGGCAACGCCGGACATCTTCCGAAAAATCCCGTGCCGACTTTGGTCTGTTGCGGCGTGCGCGCCTCCTACATCCGTTTTACAGCCTGTTCCGGGCACAAATGCTGTCCGCAAGCGTGCCGTCTGGCGGAATTATCTGAGCGACGCACCAGTTGTCCAGTCGAAGGCACCAATCAAGCCAGGTTCGCGCGCCGCAGTCTCGCCCGGAGCGAATCGATCTCGTCCAGCAGATCGAGTACCAAGGCAACGCCAACGGCGCCCAGTTCCAGGTCGCGTGTCAGCCGCTGTGCGGCCGTCGTGCTCGGCGCAGGACCGATACGAGCGGGAGACGCGGCTCCTAGTCCGCGAGTCCCGTCGTCAGGCGTCGCATGATACGGCATGCGGCTCCGCTTCGGCTCAGCGGAGCTGCTCGAGAATCGCTGGATTCTCAAGCGTCGACACATCTTGCGTGATCTCCTCGCCCTTCGCTAGCGAGCGCAGCAGCCGGCGCATGATCTTGCCCGAACGCGTCTTCGGCAAGTTGTCACCAAATCGAATGTCCTTCGGTTTCGCAATCGGTCCGATCTCCTTGCTCACCCACGCCCGCAACTCGTTTGCGATCTTCTCCGCTCCTTCGCCCTCGGGGCGCGCCCCCTTCAGCACCACGAACGCGATAACGGTTTCGCCGGTGACCTCGTCCGGCCGGCCGACCACGGCAGCCTCGGCCACAAGCACATTCGCAGCCAGCGCCGACTCGATCTCCATGGTGCCGAGCCGGTGGCCAGACACATTGAGCACATCGTCGATGCGCCCCATGATCGTGAAATAGCCCGTCTCAGGGTCACACACGGCGCCATCGCCGGCAAGGTACAGCTTGCCGCCAAGCTCATCCGGGAAGTAGCTCGACTTATAGCGCTCGGGGTCGCCCCAGATGGTGCGCAGCATCGCGGGCCACGGGCGCTTGATCACCAGGATCCCGCCCTGGCCGGCAGGCACGTCCTGCCCGGTTTCATCAACGACCGCCGCCATGATGCCCGGCAGCGGCAGCGTGCACGAGCCCGGCACAAGCGGCGTCGCGCCGGGCAGCGGCGAGATCATGTGCCCGCCCGTCTCGGTCTGCCACCAGGTATCGAGAATCGGGCAGCGCGCGCCGCCGATGTTCGTGTAGTACCACATCCACCCTTCCGGATTGATCGGCTCGCCGACGGTGCCAAGGATGCGCAGCGACGACAGGTCATAGTTCGACGGATGCACATTTTTGTCGACAGCTGCTGCCTTGATGAGCGAACGGATGGCGGTTGGCGCGGTATAGAAGACCGTGACCTTGTGCTTCGCGATCATGTCCCAGAAGCGGCCCGCGTTCGGGTAAGTCGGCACGCCCTCGAACATCAGCTGGGTGCCCCCGACCGCGAGCGGGCCATAGGCGATATAGCTGTGGCCGGTGATCCAACCGATGTCGGCGGTACACCAGAACACATCCGCCGGCTTCCAGTCGAAGGTCCATTTCATGGTCTGCGCGGCCCACAGCAAAAAGCCGCCGGTGCTGTGCTGGACCCCTTTCGGCCTGCCGGTCGAACCGGAGGTGTACAGGATAAAGAGCGGATGCTCGGCGCCAACCCATTCCGGTTCACAGGTGCCGGCCTCGGCTTGCGCCAGTTCATGCATCCACAGGTCGCGATCCGCGTTCCACTGTATCTTGCCGCCCGTGCGCTGGTACACGATCACGCTCTTCACGGCTTCGCAGCCGCCCAGCGCGAGGGCCTCGTCCGCGATGTTCTTCAGCGGCAGGGCCTTCCCGCCGCGCATCTGTTCATCCGCGGTGACAAGCGCAACGGCACCCACATCCACAAGCCGTTCGTGCAGCGATTTCGCCGAGAAGCCGCCGAACACAATCGAATGCGTCGCGCCGATTCGCGCGCACGCCTGCATGGCGACCACGCCCTCCACCGACATCGGCAGGTAGATCACGACGCGGTCGCCCTTCTTCACGCCACGCTTCCTGAGCGCGTTCGCGAAGCGGCACACGCGTTGCAGGAGATCCTGGTAGGTGACGGTGGCCACGGTGCCATCGTCGGCTTCGAAGACGATGGCAACGCGCTTGCCGTTGCCGGCCTCGACATGGCGATCGAGACAGTTGTACGAGGCGTTCAGCTCGCCATCCTCGAACCACGTGTAGAAGGGCGCGTTCGACTCGTCCAGGACTTTGGAGAAAGGCGCCTTCCATGTCAGCGTCTCGCGCGCGAGACGCCCCCAGAAGCCGTTGTAGTCGCCTTCAGCTTCGGCGACGAGCGTCTTGTACGCATCCATGCCGGAGATAGACGCATGTGCCGCAAGATCTGCGGGCGGCGGGAACAGGCGGTGTTCGTGGAGAACCGATTCAATGGATTGCATTTCTTACTCCTGCATGCATATTGCGCATGGGGCCACGCCGCGCCATCCGCTGCCTCACTCTTTGAGACAAGAGGCTCAAGGCATTCGCTAAACGGTGCACGCAATCGCCTTTGAAGTCGGTACGCTGCCGTACCCGGTGCCGGCTCCGGCGGGATCAGATGCCCTGGCGGGAGTCCAGGTAATCCAGTGCCAGGTGCTTTTGCAATGCACGGGCCTGGCGCAAGGCGTCGAGCAATGCGCGCCGCTCGCCCGCCTCCAGTTCGTTCGGGGCCACATGATTGTGCATGGCCATGCCGCGTTCGAAGCAGCGCTGCTGTGTCTTCAGGCGCAACATCTGGATGCAATCGAAAGCGAGGATCCACGCTTGCACATCCTGCGGCTCCAGGCGTCCCGCCTCGCCGGCCCGCCTGAGGCGATCGGCCGTATTGCTGGCGCGGGCGCCGCAAGCCAGACCGTAGATGCGGGCCGCATCGATGAACAGCGTGGCGGCGTCCAGCTTCAGATCGATCGTTCCGGCGAACTCGCCGCTCTTTGGCACCACGAAGTCGCGCAGCAAGCCAAGCGGTACTTTGCGCCGCAGTGCATTCGCGGTCATCTGGAACAGGAAGCGCGGGTTGTCCGGCGCCATCTGCGCGAGCCAACCCGTCAACGCCTGTGCCAGATCGTCGGCGCCGTAAAGCGGCCGCAAGTCGAAGAAGATAGTGGCGTTAAGCAACGCCAGCGGATCACCTTCTATGATCCAGCTCGCGAAGCGCTCCCGCCATTCATGAAGGTCGAGGCACCACTGCGGATTGCTCGCCATGATCTGGCCGGTGCACAGCGGGAACCCGCAAGCATCGAGCGCTTCGTTAATGCGCAGCGCCAGCGGCAGCATCCGGCCGCGCATTGCCTCTGCCCCGCCGCTGCCCGCCAGGATCATCCCGTTGTCCTGGTCGCTCGACAGCGTCTGTTCCTGGCGGCCTTCGCTGCCGAGGGCGATCCAGCACCAGCGCATGCTCTCCATATCCTCCCCGGCACAAGCGAGATCGATCACGCGCCGCGTCAACGCATCGTTGAGCGTCGAGATGAGCCGGGTAAGCGGCTCGGCTGCCGCCTGGCCCGCCACGCGATGCCATAGCGATCGAATCTCCACGGCTGCCCGCTGCAGGCCACCCTCGTCCTGCGCGTCGGCGATGCGGAGCCTGGCCCCCTCGATGTCGCGCGTGAACGCGCCGGCCTCGACGCCGGTCGGGTCGAATGCGGCATCGGGATGGATCGTGGGCGGATCACTCATGGACGATTCCTCAGTACCGGATCCGCGCATAGTGGGTCTGTTGCGCGGCATCGCGTGCCTCCTTCAGGGTGCAGATGCCTATTTCCGCGAGCAAGGGGGTCATCTTGAGAAAGACCTCGCCGGTGACGATCGCGTCGCCCAGCGCGGTATGGCGGCCGATTATCGCCACGCCGAGACGGCCGGCGATCGCCTCCAGCGTGTGCTCAGCCTGATGGGGGTGGATCACTTGCGATAGCAGCAGCGTATCGAGGACCGGCTGCGTGAAGGCCGTGCCGGTTCTTGCCTCCAGCATTTGCAGGAACTTCATGTCGAACGCGGCGTTATGCGCGACAAGCACGGTGTCAGCGGCGAAACGGTGGAACTGCGGCAGCACGGTTTCGATCGGTGGCTGGCCATTGAGCATGGCGTGCGTGATGCCGTGAATCGCAATCGACCCGGCGCTCAATGCGCCACGCGGCTGGATCAGCTGGTCGAAGCTCTCCCGCTGCAGCAGACGGCCATTGACGATGCGCAAGGCGCCGATGGAGATGATCTCATCGCCGGCGGCAGGATCCAGCCCTGTGGTCTCGGTATCGAACACCGTGTAGTTGAGTTTCGAGAGCTGGCATTGGTCGATCTCGGCGCTCTGTCCCGGCCGGTGGAACAAGTCGAAATCGTAGAATTCCGGGCGGCCTTCCTGTGCCGGCGGGATGTCCAGCGCCGACCCGGGCTCGGAGACCGGCAGCATCAGACGGTAGCGAGCGACATCAGGCGACTCCCCGGCGGAACACACTGCCTCGCCGCCTTGACGCGCGATAAGGGCGCTCAGCGAAAGCGCTGCGCCGGCCGCGTTGATCGGCAACGGCGCGTTCTCCCACACCCGCAGCGTGTCGGCGGTCAGCGGCGTGCCGCGCCAGGTGAGATCGAGATAGGCCAGCCGGCCGGCACGATATAGCCCGAAGTGCAACTCGGTGACGCTGGCTTCGGTGGCGAGCCGCTGCGCAAGATAGGCCAGCGCCTGGGTCAATGCGTAGCTGTCCACCTTGAGCCACAACGTGGCGTCGACCGTATCGCTGGTGGCGACGCTAAGCGAGGGGCTGCCGATTCGTCGCAGCAGCAGCGCGAGCAGATCGGCGCCGCGCATCTCTTCGAGTTCCTGATGGCTGTCCATCCCGGCGCCGCGCTGATCCACGGCACGGCCGATCTGGTGCACCAGGCGCTGCGACTCGTCGTCGATGATGCCGGTGAGCTGGGTTCGCTTCGCAGCGCTCATTTCCGGGTACGCCTGGATGGCTTCCACCGCCGTACGGATATTCGCCAGCGTGGCGCGCGCATCTTGCGTGAGCGACTGCAGCAACGCGTCGCGGCGGCTGTCGGCCTCAACGTTGCGGGTGATGTCTTCCAACGTGAGCACGAAGCCATTGAGGGCGTGCGCGCTGTCGAACACGGGCGCCATGTGCGCGCGCACGATCTGGCCCTGCGCAAGCGTGGCGACAAATCCGGATACGGGTCTCGCCGCGCCGTCCCCGCTGTCCCGGAGTTGCTGCTGGATCTGCTCCAGCGCATGCAGGATGAGCCCACGCTCGATCGCGCCGAACACAGAACGGCCCAGCCCGATTGCCGCCATGCCAGCCGCAGGCGCGCCGCCCCGGCCGGTTTCGAGCAACTGCCTGGCGCTGTCGTTGTAGAGCAGTATTCGCCCTTCGATATTGCAGACCAGCACGCTCAAGGCAAGCTCCGCCATGAGCGCGGCGAGCCGGTTCTTTTCTTCGGCCAGCGCGCGGTTCGCCAGCTCGATTTTCTGCTGCACGCCGTCGTGCAGCGTCTGATGGGAAGCTGCCAGCAGGTTGAGCTTTTTGACGAGGATGCGCACGCCGCGCGCGCCCTGTGGCGCGATGCGGTGGCCAGGGTTGGCCGCAAGCAGCGCGGCGTCTTCGGCCAGGCGCGCGACCGGCGTCAGGTAAGCGTCGAACAACACTTTCAGGCCAAAGCCCAACGCTAGCAGCAGCAGCGCCGCGAGCGCAATCCATAGCGCACCGCGCTGCAACACCAGCGCGCTTAACCACGCGCGCTGCGCCTCCGGCAGATCGATTGCAAGCGGTAAGAGAATCGCGCCGACGACTAGTAGCTGCAGCAGGAAGAGCAGCGCCAATGTCACGCCAAAGCGGTGTCGCGCGATCCACTTTTGAATCATTCGAGGTCTCTCTGACAGCTCGCGAGCAATGCGCTCACCTGCTCGACCAGCGCCTTGGTGGAAAACGGCTTGGTGATGTACGCATCGGCGCCCAGCGCGAGGCCCTTGGTCACCTCCAGGTCTCGTCCCTTCGCCGAGAGCATGATCACCTTGACCCGATCCCACGCTTTGTTTTCCCGGATCTTCTGGCAGACCTCGAAGCCGCTACGCAGCGGGAGCATGATGTCGAGCAGAACAAGATCGGGCTGGAACGCGGTCATCTGCGCCAAGGCTGCCTCCCCATCGCGTGCGATGCCAACTTCGTAGCCGCTTTGCTGCATCAGGAATTCCAGGGAGATGACGATGTTCGGCTCGTCGTCGACGATGAGGACTTTGTAGGTCATGACGTTGTCTCCGGTGCCTTCGGCAGCGGCAGCGTGAATACGAACACCGCGCCGCTATCTGGCGTCGTTTCCAGCCACAGCTTACCGCCGAAATGACGGATGATTTCCCGGCTGATCGGCAATCCTAGCCCGGTGCCCTGGGGCTTGCCCGCCAGCCTGTCGCCGCCCTGGCGGAACTTGTCGAAGATAAGCTCCCGGTCCTGCGGACGCACGCCGCAACCGTTGTCTCGCACCGCAACACGCAAATCGCCGCCCACCGCCTCCAGGCTCACCGCGACGCGGCCGTCCACCCGGTCGCAGAACTTCACCGCATTCGACAGCAGGTTGAGCATCACCTGCATCAGCCGGTCGGGGTCGGCCAGTAGCCGGGGGACCTGCGGGGGCAACTGCAACTCAAGCTGAATGCGTTGATCCAGGAACAGTTGCCGGGTAGCGTCCACCGCATCCTGGATCACCTGTTTCAAGTCTAGCGGTACGGTGTGCCATTCGGTGCTACCGGATTCGATCTTGGCTAGGTCGAGCACGTTGTTGATGAGGCGTGTGAGGCGCTCGCTTTCCTTGATCACAATGTCGAGGTATGCGCTGCGTTTGGCAGCGGCAAGATCGGGATGGTCGCGCAGGATTTCCGAGAACGCACGGATTGACGTCAGTGGCGTGCGCAGCTCGTGGGTCACAGTGGAAATAAAGTCGTCCTTCATGTGGTCGAGTTCGGTGAGCCGCACGTTGGCTGCCTTGAGTCCGGCCGACACTGTCTCGAGCTCAAGCGATTTCTGTTCCAGCTGCCGGCTGTAGGCGACCGCTTGCGAGGTCTCATCCAGTATCGCCATGACCTCGTCCAGGCCGAGCGGTTCCTCATTCACGGCAGAGGCGATCATTGCCCGCGCCGATGCGGTGCCAATAGCGCCGGCCAACTGGATCTCCGCGAAATGCACCAGGTCGGCGTCGGCGGACAGCGCGTTCGCCCTGCCTTGCTCACGGAATCGCGCGTAGGCTTCATCGGCACGCGCGGCGCCAAGGAAACGCCGCAACAACGCGAGTACCGTAGCGGCCGAAGCGCTGCCGCGCCACACATGGGATCCCAGCGCGCTGCCGCTGTGCGCGTAGGCATCGACGAACAGGACAGCCTGCACCCCCTCCCCCGCGCTTTGCGTAGTCGTGAGCGACACACCGACATAGCCGCCGACGTTCGCCAGCATGCTCCAGAACAGCGCATGCGAGACTGGGTCCAGGCCGCCCAGGCCAAACAGCTGCCGCGGCCTTAGCCACCCTATGCCGAACGGCCCGTATTCGACAAAGCTGGCCGGCAGCCAGCCGGACTGCGCGAACGATGGCAGCAGGAGCGTGTATGCCCAGAGCAGGAAGCCGGCGCCCAGCCCGACCAGCGCGCCTTGCCGCGTGCCGTTTTTCCAGTAGATGGCGCCCAGCATCGCCGGCGCGAACTGCGCAACGGCCGCGAACGAAATCAAGCCGATCGAAACCAACGCGTAGGCTTCGCCGGCCACGCGGAAGTAGGCGTAGCCAAGCATCATCAATAGCACGATTGCCGCGCGCCTGATGGTGAGCAGCAGCGCGCTGATATCTGCGCGATGGCCAAACCGCAGCGGCTTAAGGCGCAGCAGCAACGGCATCACCAGGTCATTGCAGACCATGGTGCTGAGTGCGATGGTCTCGACAATGACCATGCCGGTGGCCGCCGACAGCCCGCCGATAAACACCAGGAGCGTGAGCGCCGGGGACCGTTCCCGCATGGGCAGGGCTAGCACGAACATATCCGGGTCGACTTCGCCACCCGGGAAGTGCAGGATCCCCGCGAAGGCGATGGGCAGGACAAAGACATTGATGGCCAGGAGATACAAAGGCAATAGCCAGATGGCCTTCTTCAGGTGGTTTTCGTCGATGTTCTCGACCACCGCGATCTGGAACTGGCGCGGCAGGAGCAGCATCGAGAACATCGACAGCACGATCAGCGAGGCCCATGAGCCAAAGGTTACGTTGCCGGCACCCACCGCATTGCCATTCAACGTCAGGAGCGCTTTCAGGGCTGGCACCGCCTCGGCACGCCCGAACAGATCCCCGAAGCCGTCGTAGATGCCAAAGGTGACAAATGCCCCCACGGCAAGGAACGCCACCAGTTTTACCAGCGATTCGAAGGCGATCGCGGCGACCATGCCCTCATGGCGTTCTGCCGCATCGAGGTGACGGGTGCCAAACAGGATGGTGAACATCGCCAGCATCAGCGCGAGGTACAGCGTCGTGTCCGACCAGATCGGCCCTGTTTCGCCGCCCCGCATGCCGACGCCGGGGGAATGCACCAGCACCGCGACACTTGCCGAGACGGCCTTCAGCTGCAGCGCGATATAGGGCACTATGCCTACCACCGACACCAAGGTGACAAGGCCGCCGAGCAGCGCGCTCTTGCCGTACCGGGAGGCAAGGAAGTCGGCAATCGAGGTGATGCGGTTGTTCTTGCTGATGCGAATGATCTTGCGCAGCAGGGTCCACCAGAGTGCCGCCATCAGCGTGGGGCCGAGGTAGATGGGCAGGAAGCCGATGCCGCTGACGGCAGCCCGGCCGACGCTGCCATAGTATGTCCACGAGGTTGCGTAGACGGCCAGTGACAACGCATACAGGTATGGGCTGTTGATGATGCTGGCACCGGCATCTGCGCGCCTGTCGCCGTAGAACGCAATCGCAAACAACATGCCGAGATACGCGAACGACGCCAGCGCGATGACCCAGCCGTCCAGCATTTCAGTCCTCCGGCACGGGTGCCGAGGGGTCAGGCTGCGAGCGTCTTCTCCGCGGCGCTTTCTGTTCTGCCGTGAACGCCAGCAGGCCGATGAGCAACGCCCATGCGGCAAACAGGTAGCAGTACAACCGCGGGATGCCGAACCAGGTGAGCGTGTCGTTGAACAGCGCCAGCAATGGGTAGTTGAACATCAGCCAGCCCAGGGCAAACAGCGCGATCAGACGGTGCCCGAGAAGGGAACGGCGCAACATGAAACGTTCCTCAGTGACTTCAATGGCTTCAGTGGCTTCAGTGGCTTCAGTGGCCGGAAGCACCCGATGCGCCGATGCCGGTTTCAGAGCGGACCTTCTGCGCCGGGTACCCTTCCCGGTCGATGCGGGCACGATCGCTGTGGTCCAGTATCGAGAACAGCCAGATGCCGACAAAACCCACGGTCATAGAAAACAGGGCGGGCGATGTGTAGGGAAAGATGGCATCCCTGTAGCCGAACACATCGACCCAGACCGACTTGGAGACAATGGTCAGGCCGACCGCGGTAATCAGGCCGAGAAAGCCGCCGATGGTCGCGCCGCGCGTCGTGCAGTCTTTCCAGAGCACAGCCATGAACAACACGGGGAAGGTCGCCGATGCCGCCACCGCGAAGGCCAGCGACACCATGAAGGCAATGTTCTGCTTCTCGAACGCGATCCCCAGAATCACCGCCACGATACCCAGTGCGACTGTCGTCACGCGCGATACGCGCAGTTCCTTGTCGCTGGCGGCCTTGCCTTTCTTGAACACGGTCGCGTAGAGATCATGCGACACCGCCGTAGCACCGGACAACGTCAGCCCCGCGACCACGGCAAGAATCGTGGCGAAGGCCACCGCAGAAATAAAGCCGAGGAAGACATTGCCTCCGACGGCATTCGCGAGGTGGATAGCCGCCATGTTGTTACCGCCCAGCAAGGCGCCAAGCGCGTCCTTGTACACCGGGTTGGTGCTGACCAGGACGATGGCCCCAAAGCCGATGATGAATGTGAGCAGGTAGAAGTAGGCGATCCAGGTCGTCGCCCAGAACACGGACTTGCGTGCTTCCTTGGCGCTTGGCACGGTGAAAAACCGCATCAGGATGTGCGGCAGGCCAGCAGTGCCAAACATCAGCGCCATGCCGAATGAAATGGCAGAGATCGGATCCTTGATGAAGGTGCCCGGGCCCATGATGGCGTCCTTCTTGGCGTGAATCTCAACCGCTTTGGCGAATAGCGCTTCGGGATTGAAATGGAACTGCGCCAGCACCATGATTGCCATGAAGCTCGCACCGGCAAGCAGCAGGCCAGCCTTGATGATCTGGACCCAGGTGGTCGCCGTCATGCCCCCAAACAGCACGTACACCATCATCAGGGTGCCGACGATCACCACCGCAATCCAGTACTCCAGGCCGAACAGCAGCTTGATCAACTGTCCGGCACCGACCATCTGGGCGATCAGGTAAAAGGCCACCACCACCAGCGTGCCCGAGGCCGCGAACACGCGGATCGGGGTCTGCTTGAAGCGATAGGCAGCCACGTCGGCAAAGGTAAAGCGACCGAGGTTGCGCAGGCGCTCGGCCATCAGGAAGGTGATAACGGGCCAGCCGACCAGGAAACCGATCGAATAGATCAGGCCGTCATAGCCGTTCAGGTAAACCGCTGCCGATATCCCGAGGAAGGATGCCGCGGACATGTAGTCGCCTGCAATTGCCAGCCCGTTCTGGAATCCGGTGATGCCGCCGCCGGCCGTGTAGAAATCCGCCGCGGACTTTGTTTTGGCGGCAGCCCATTTCGTGATGAACAGGGTAAACACCACAAAGACAGCGAACATGGATATCGCCGTCCAGTTGGTTGGCTGCTTTTGCAATTGACCAAGATCGCCACCGGCTCCCCAGGCCGCGCCACCAAGGGCAAGCAGCATCAATGCGCATAGGATATGGTTCCGGGTCGACATTACAACACCTCCTTGCGAATCTGAGCCGTCAGGTCATCGAATTCGCCGTTGGCGCGCCGGACGTAGATGCCGGTGACGACCACAGTAAATACGATCACAAAGAGTCCGATCGGGATACCCCAGGTCATCACGCCAGCGCCGATCCTGGTGGAAAGCAAGGTCTTGCCGAAGGCAACCAGAAGGATGTAGCCGTAGTACACGACCATCATCATTGCAGTGAGCACCCATCCGTAGGTGGAGCGGGTTGAAACCAGCCGCTGGTAGTTGGGATTGGACTGTATCCGTTGAACGAGATCTTCTTCCATGTCTTATCTCCTGCTCTTCGGATAAGAGGCCCTATCCGTAGCCAGTCTTGGTGTCTCAAGTCTTATGTCTTTTGGTCTTATGTGGAACAGCGGCAACCATCAATGGCGATGTGTACGCGGCCCAAAGGCAAGTGCCTTAAGACGTATTTGCCTGGCAATCTTGCCCGCTGCATCTGGCAGGGTGCGAGTGATCGAAGGGCAATCGTCGAAACGGTGCTCGCAATCGAGTGAGAAATCGGTACGGTTCCGTACCTGTTCGTCTACGCGTGGAAGGTTCCATGCGCCCGGCGTCTCAAGCTTCTGCACAACAGGCAATGCGACGAAGGCCCACCACGCATTTTCCGCATCGTCCGGTGAGAGAAGACGCTATCGCTGGCGTCCATGCCCGGTAGCGTACCGACGCGATGACGGTGTTCAAGTCGCCTCGTGGACGTTTCCCGCGGCGGCGCGCGAAGGCTGCTTGCCGATCCCCTCCCCAGGGAGAGCTGGAAATAGCACCGAGAAAAGACGTGAAACCAAAGATCGCGTACTGCGATGCAAACGCTTGTGGATCCGGCAGTGACCGCCGGCCAAGCTCGGCTCGCTCGCCTGGTACTGCCTGCAGGCGTCCATGCCAGCGCCTTGCCACTTCTCGTCGGCCGCGCCCTACGCGGCTTCTGTGACGGGTTCATCGCGGTCCCGCTGCCAGCGTACCTGCTCTCGCTCGGTTTCGCGCAACTGGCAGTGGGATTGATCAGCAGTGCAACCCTGATAGGCTCGGTATTGGCGACGATACTGGTGGGAGCCCTCGGCCATCGCTACCCACAGGCTTGGCGCTATACAAGACGATCGAAGCCAGATCCGGGCAGATAACATCAGTGCTAGGAACGGCGTTGGGGGAACGGCGACTCGTCCTGCTTTCAGCCTTGATGGAGAGGACGATCGATTTCCTGGAAAATGAGACCGCCTTTCTGCCGGACTGATGGCAGGAACATGCTCTCGACGGCCACTTGCGCCAGGCCTGCGCGCCGCTCCGGCTAGAGCATACATCCAAGCGGTTCGCGCATGCGCGCAGCCGGCACCGCCAGGCTCGCCCTATTTTTCTTCATCCGCCACGGCTTTGTCACGTTGAGGGGAACGGATGCCCTGGGCGGGCGGTCAGCGCCTTCGCTCAGAAGGCACCGGACGGATTTTGGATAACGCGGTGAATAGACGCCACGCGTCGAATCCAGTGAAGTCTGTCCGTTGACAGCTTGATCTGTCAACTGGAGACACGCCAAGCCACAGACCATGGAATAGTGATTTCTCGCTGATTACATTACCGCAATTATCCTTTCAGTTTTCCTTCAACCTGGAAACCCTTTATTCTGACTCCCGGCACCGGACGAAAAAAAACCACCCCGAAGGGTGGCTGAAAGCAAACTTCCTGCAAGCAGGAAGTGCCGATATGATCGTAATTACGCCTTAAATCGAAAATTTCAGAACTTGTGGCGAATACCCATGACAGCGCCAGTCTGATTATCTCCGGGCTGGACGCTGCCGGCCGGGCCGGACAGGGCGTTATACCCGTTCATGCCGAGCTGGGATCCCTTGCGGTTGGCGACGTAGCCCACAGTCAAATACACGTCCGTGCGCCTCGACAACGTATAGTCAGCCGACGCCACCAGCATCAGCGGGTCAGCGCCGGAGTTCTTGACGTCCGTGTAGTAGGCGGCGCCGGTCAGCGTCAGCGCCGGCGTAGCGGTGTATTTCAGGCCGGCCCAGTAGAGGTTGGAGCGGTTGACCGACAGGGTCCCTGCATTGCCATTGAACCAGCGCATGCCGGCGAAGGCCTTGGCCGGGCCAAAGGCATAGGTGCCGCCGACCAGGAAGCGCCGGTCCTTCAGGGCCTGCGTGGCCAGGCTCGAGCCCTGCAGTTCGTCGTACACCGCGCCGACCGAGAACGGGCCGGTCTCATACAACAGCGACAAGCCTATGTTGCGGTCGATGCGGAAGTTTCCCGGCACCTCGCCATTGTTGGTACGGCCGAAACTGTACAGCGCTGAGGTCGTCAGCCCGCCGAAGCGGCCGCTATACTTGACGGCGTTGTCAGCGCGGCCGGCCAGGATGGCGTCGCTGAGGAACAGCGAATACCGGTTCGCAATGGCCATCGGGTCCAGTTGCGCCGACATGTCATAAATGGGCGTGGTCTGCCGGCCCAGCGTCAGGGTGCCGTACTGGCTGCTGAGGCCCACAAACGAGGCGCGGTCGAACAGCTTGGATGTGTTGTTGTTGGCGCCGGTGTCAAGGGAAATGCCGCTCTCCAGGTTGAACAAGGCCTTCAGGCCACCGCCGAGATCCTCGACGCCGCGGATGCCCCAGCGGGAGGTCGACAAGTTGCCGGAACTCATGCGTACCAGGTTCTTGCCGCCGGAGGCCGACGGCGCATGGCTCAGGTATTCAATGCCGACGTCCGCCACGCCGTACAGCGTGACGCTCGATTGCGCGTGCGCTGCCGACGCCCCCATCATCAACATCGCGGCCAGGGATAGGCCATGATTACGCTTCATTACTTCTCCTCTAGTTAAAGCAAACAACTTGCCAAAAACGAAGATGCGAGTATATGGCCCTCAAGATTTCGGCTAGATTACGGTCGCATTACGGCGCGAATTTGTGTTGCGTTTTTACAAGTTACGAACAAATCCGCACATTGCCATGCGACGAAGCAACATGACAGTTTTGTAATAAATCTATCGAAAAACAAATAATGACCACTCGACCGATCCGCGTGACCATTAGAAAGAAAAAAAGGGGACCAACGGGCCACCACTTGTTGCGGATTTCGGAGAAAGTGATCAGTCGATTCGGTGAGCGCGATCAGGATGGGAAGGTGGTCCTGCGCGCAGGTGAATATGGTCGCCGCGTCGCTGCCGGCGCGGTGTATGTGACAAACTCGCACCCTGAGCACCCCGCGGCACGGTAGGGTGCGGCAGATTGCAATCTCGTAATCGAAAAGCCATCTAGCCGTTACCGTTGTCTGAATGAACTGCTCTCCACGTCGGCGCTAACCTGTTCATCGTTCTGGATAACGCCATGCAACAACAAAGCAATTCTAATCACTGGTATCACAATCATGTTCTCCGGCATCTCCAGCGCCGCTACTGGAGATACCGCTAGCGCGGATGCACCACAAGATGGCGGCAGTCGCGTAACCCGTAAGCGCGATCCATTCACGGACGGCGCGCATAACGGTTCACGCGCGTCGTCCATCGACAGCCCGCGATTGACTCCGGCTGGCTCGTGTTCAAGTGGACGATAAGTACGGCATGTTCCTGGCCTTCAGGCAGAGCGTCAACCATGGGAAGGCGACGGCTGCGCTGCCGCAGGAGCGGGTTCTTTCAGGACACCACAGATCATCTGGGACCGGAGAGAGATTACGGCCACAACCCGTCAAGTACTCGAAGGTGCGTCGCTTTAGAGAGAAGTTGAGGGAGTGGCCAAATCTGGGGGCGCCTTCTATAACGCAGGGATTGAAACCGCAAATCCCTCGATTCCCCTGTCTGGCGGGTACCAACGCTTGAAATTGCGTACGTGCAGGTGCGAAATCGGTTTTGCGCTCGAGCACCCCGACCGTGATGACCTTGGAGGGCTGTTTCCTCCCCATAGATAAGCATGGAGGTTCTTCGATAGTCTCAGTACGCATTGCTGGTTCACACTGAACTGAGCGATCTAAAGAAACTGATGCATTAATTTTTTCGCTTGATGTTATTGGTCGCCGCCAAAAGTGGCCGACGCGCTACGATCCGCTACATTACCGAGGCAGCCGCATTACACTGGTCCAAATGAGCCGCTGCCATCAACAGGGTCGAGTACAACACCTCCTCACTTCCTATTTTTGGAGTGGCGACGCCATCCGCAGTCGACGCGTGAGTGACATCGCGCTATCAGGCACGGTCGAAGTGCCTGTGCCCCCTGCACGTCTGCAGCCTCGCTTCGGGCCGCAAGCCGGCCAGATCGCCGGTGGCCACCTCGCTGGCGGCCTGCCAGATCGATTGCACGGCATTCGGGGTTGTATGCCGGACGTCGTGCAACATCACCTGCGCGAAGAACGAATTCGCCCCGATGGCCTCGTCATGCACCGCAGCGATCGCTGCCGCGAGTTCCTCCTTCGCCCGCGAGGATAGCAAGCCGCAGAGGCGGATACAGTGTATGTAGGCATGATGGTCTCCTTGCGGATCCATGGAAGAGACTTGCCGTGGGGTGCCACGTCGGGCCCAATCCCCCTGATGTGGTACGCGAGGCCGGCGTACAAACAGATCACAAACCAGAGCGCGCCGAAGGCAATCAGGAAGTCATCCATGATCCCTCCGTTTTCTCTGCCATGTCGGCCGCCTCGCGGGTCAGCCGTCGCGCTCGCGAGAAAGAGTTGTCAGACGATTTCAATTGAGCTCCTTCATCTCGGGTTGAGTTTGGACTGACCCCAGCAGCACTCGACGGCCCCATTTGGAATCGGTGGCCCCCCGCGCATTGGCCTACTTCAGCGTGTTCGCTGCATCGCCTGCTTAAGTCATTCTTGTCAGCGGCCACGGGAAGCGGCGGAGAAAGCCGATTCCCGGCAGGCAAGCGCCGTTCTATGAACTCTCTGGCCTGGACGGGCCGACGAATCTTCGCGTTGATGCTGCTCGCCTCACCACCTTGGCAATGCTGGCCAACTGGGCTATGGCGCCATCGTAAAACCGAAAATCAGTACATTCAAATAATTGTCATGGATACACTCTGCGATGCACTGTCCGCTCCCGGCAGCCACGCGCGGAATCTGGCAAATGTGCTCCGCAGAAGAATTGCCAGCAAACCCCGCCAGTCGGACTGCGCCCGTCGCGTCCGTCGCGTCCGTCGCGTCCGTCGGTCAGTAGGTCTGATCGGCAACAACTCGGGCCACTGCTTCCAGGGAACGCCTGAGCGTGGCCAAGCTGACGGAGCCGAGTGCCAACCGTATGGCGTGAGGCACATGAGTAGATGTCGAGAACGGATGGGCCGTCGACACTGAAATCCGTTCGCGCATCAACGCCATCGCGATCGCGTCCGCGCGAACCTCCTGTGCCAGAGGAAGCCAGACGAAGTACGACGCGGGATGGCTGATCCGTTTCAGCCCGCCCAAGACTTCAGTGGCAAGACCCTGGCGCAGCGTGGCATCCCGCCGTTTGTCGGCTTCAAGCCTGGCCACGGTGCCGTCCTCGATCCAGCCGCAGGCGATAGCCGTCATGGTCGCCGGGGTGTTCCAGGTCGTCGCGCGGATGGCTCTCTCGAGCCTGGGAATCCATTCGCGCGGTGCACAGACGAAGCCGAAGCGCAGACCCGTTGCGACACTCTTCGACAAGCTCGACACATAGACCGTCGTCTCCGGAGCAAGCGATGCCAACGGAGGTGGAGCGCCTTGCGCCAGGAATGCATAGGCGGCGTCTTCGATCAGTATCAGTCCATGTTGTCGAGCGATGGCGACAAGCTCCCGACGCCGCCTTGCACTCATCACCCAGCCGAGCGGGTTATGTAGCGTCGGCATGGTGTACACGGCCCGTACCCGCCGCCGCCTGCACAGGGCCGCCAATGCGTCCAGGTCAGGGCCGTGCCCGGCGGCGGGAATTGGCGCGAGTTCCAGCCGATTGGCCTCGGCAGCGAGCTTGAATCCCGGGTAAGTCAGGGCGTCCACTGCAACCACGTCGCCGGGCTCGAGCAAGGCCATGGCGGTTATCGTCAGCCCATGCTGTGCACCGCTCACGAGCAACGCGGTTTCGGCCGATGCGGCCAGACCCCGGCTGGCCAGGTGGCGCGCCACCGTCGCCCGCTCGTGCTCGCGCCCGCCGTGGGGCTGGTATCGAAGCAAGGCCTCCAGGTCACCTGCGGCCGCGAGCTGGCGCAGCGCTTCCCTGAGAAGGTCTGCCTGACCCGGCAAAGAGGGATAGTTGAAGCTCAGGTCCACCGTGTCAGCGCTCCAAGCCTCCAGATCAATGCCATGACCGAGAGGGAGCGCCTCCTTGACGAACGTGCCGCGGCCGGTTTCGCCGCTCACCAATCCCATGACTTGCAGCTCCGCGTAGACACGCGTGGCCGTGACCAGCGCCAGTCCTTCGCGTGCCGCGAGATCGCGGTGCGTTGGCAGTCGCAGCCCGGGACGCAGGCGCCCCGCACGGATGTCGGCCGCGAGACGGTCGACCAGTTGTTTGTAGCGGGGTTGAGGCATGTCTGAACGTATCCATGACAATTATTTGAATGTATTGATTATCGGCTCTACGATGGTGCGACACAACGTCTCCACGCGCACGAGGACCCCATGCACATCGCCATCCTGACCTTCGAAGGCTTTAACGAACTCGACTCGCTGATCGCGCTCAATATCCTCAACCGGGTCAAAAAGCCCGGCTGGCGGGTTTCGATCGCCAGTCCGGCGGCCAAAGTGCGTTCGATGAACGGCGTGGTGCTGGAGGCGCAGGCGTCTCTAAAAGATGCATGCGATGCCGACGCGGTGCTGGTGGGCAGTGGGATTCAGACCCGGGACGTCGTCGCCGATGTCGCGTTGATGTCGCAACTGAGGTTCGACCCGACGCGCCAGTTGCTGGGCGCGCAGTGCTCCGGCACGCTCATACTCGCCAAGTTGGGCCTGCTGGACGACGTTCCGGCCTGCACGGACCTGACCACCAGGCCGTGGGTCGAGGAGGCGGGAGTGGCTGTGCTCAATCAACCGCTCGTGGCCAAGGGAAACATCGCGACCGCCGGCGGGTGCCTGTCATCACAGTATCTGGCGGCCTGGTTCATCGCACGACTGGAAGGTATCGAATCTGCACGCAGCGCGATCCACTATGTCGCCCCGGTGGGGGAGAAGGAGGCCTACGTGACGCGCGCGATGGCGAACATTTCGCCGTTCCTCCAGGGCGAATAGGGTCTCTGCTTGGGACCGGAGCTACTCACTCATTGACATTGAACCGACAAGATATTGACGAGCTTAAGAGGCGCTCTTTTTTGCTTGGGACAGTTGAGACGGCTCTGTATCGAGTGGCCGCTCCTGCACCGGTCGACGGACCACAACAGGTCGGCAACGGCCGCTCGGCATTCCATTTCCTAAGTCGCTTGCCGGCCAGTGAATAGGGTAGGAAACGGCGAGCGCCGTCCCCTCCCTCCGAACCCGGTTTGCGGTTCTCCCGCGACGGGCTCTCCAGTCAATTGTTTTCACATCGGGATTGGCGCGCCAATCGATGCGCCTCGGACATCGTGAACAGCCCATGATTAACGAAGAAGGCACTTCGAGGTTCGCCAGCTCGAAGACCGAAGCGGCCGCCATGTCGAGGACCTGGAAGCCGGGGAAAGCTACAAGTCCGATTCCGTTCATGTTGTCCTGAAAAGAGGGAAGTTTGTCATTCAGGCCGTAGGCCAGGACCCTATCCTAGAACTGCCAATCAACTCACATGAAGGCTTTCCAGATGAGCTCTATCGACTACGCAAGAGGTATCGAATGAACAACATTGCACTGGCCTGCACTGCTGTCCTGGGTCTGCTCCTGTTCGCGCTTGGATTCGCCACCTCGGTCCTGCGGTCTCGGATCGGCGTGCTGAGCGGCTACACCCCTGAGCCCGATCAGCTGCTAACCAAGCTGGTTCGCGCTCACGGCAATACCGCGGAGTACGCGCCGTTCTTCGCGGTGCTTTTTCTGTACCTTGGCGCTCAGCATCCGCCTGACTGGCAGCTCTGGAGCATGGCAGGTGCAACAGCCTGCCGCCTGCTCCTGGTGGTTGCACTGCTTGCCTGGCCCACTATGTCGATGCCCAATCCGGCCCGCGCCGTCGCAGCTTTGGGAACGTACGCGTTCGGCGCGGCCCTTTGTGTGGCCGTCCTCAAGGTCTGAATTATCTCCGCGGCCTACTCGGGTGCACACAGCTGTTCACGCATCGCGGGTTGGGCGCTTCTATGTGCCAACCAAGGCAACGCCATCCATGCTGCGACCGGCAAGCGGATCCGGAGACTTCCGGTAGGCCCTGCGTCTCTGAAGACCGGCTGACATTGCCGTCCGTGTTGCGCACCGCAGGCCGGCTGCGCTGAGCACTCCCAGTCATCCAACGCGCAGCGTGAATGCGCTAGAGCGATCTGCTCAACCCTTGAGGGGAATCACATGAAGACATTGAAGATGTTTACCAGGACTGCGGTCCTTGCAGCCGCGGTAAGCAGCGTTGCGTTCGCCGCGGGCACGGCACCTCGGCCTGCTTCGGACGCCAGCAAAACCACGGTCGTGCTCGTGCACGGCGCGTTTGCCGACGGGTCGGCCTGGGACAAGGTCGTTCCGCTGCTCCAGGCCAAGGGCCTCAACGTCGTCTCGGTCCAGAACCCGCTGACCTCGCTGGCCGACGATGTGGCAGCCACCCGCCGCGCGCTCGACATGCAAACCGGACCGGTCGTGCTCGTGGGGCACTCGTGGGGTGGCGTGGTGATCTCCGAGATCGGCCAGCATGAGCGCGTCAAGGCCCTGGTCTATGTCGCTGCGTTCGCACCTTCGGAAGGCCAGTCGGTGGCGGACCTGGCCAAGGACTACCCGACACCCGATGGGTCCAACTTTCTCGTCACCGACAAGGAGGGGTTCCTGACCCTAAGCGCCGAGGGAGTGGCGAAGCACTTCGCCCAGGACGTGCCGGCGGCCCAGACCAGAATCATGGCCGTGACCCAGGGTCCCGTCAGTGGGAAAAGCTTCGAGGAGAAGGTCACTGTCGCCGCATGGAAGACCAGCCCGTCCTGGTACGTCCTCACGGAGCAGGATCACATGATCCAGCCTGCCCTGCAGAAAGCGATGGCGCAGAAGATTTCCGCCCACGTCGTGACACTGCCGACGAGCCACGTGCCGCAGTTGTCGAGGCCGAGGCAGGTTGCGGATGCCATCTTCGCGGCCGCGGAGCAGCAGTCGAAGTGACCGCAGCTCCTGCGCCGAACATCTGGCTTGATTTCCGTCTTCTTTCTCCAAGGTACCTCCATGAACCTCGACAAACCGATCGCCTCGCCATTGTCTCGCCGTCGCTTTATTGCCTCGGCAACCGCGCTCATCGTCAGCCCCTCCGCCTTCGCCCTTCCTGACTTCACCAGGACGATGTCGTCCTCCGGAACAGACGCAATTGTCGTCGCCGCGGCATCGGTGCCGCGCCAGGCCAGCGACGATGAGCGGGTTCGCCCGTTCACCGTCCGCGTGCCCGAAGTTCAGCTTGTGGACCTGCGCCGCCGGATCGCCGCGACAAAGTGGCCGTCGCGGGAACTGGTGACGGATGCATCGCAGGGTGTGCAGCTGGCCACGATGCGCGAGCTCGCGCGCACATGGCAGACGGACTACAGCTGGCGCAAGTTCGAGGCGAAGCTGAACGCCCTGCCCCAATTCATGACAAGGATCGACGGGGTGGACATCCATTTCATCCACGTTCGTTCGAAGCATCGCAACGCGCTGCCGGTCATCGTCACGCACGGGTGGCCCGGCTCCATCGTCGAGCAGTTGAAGATCATCGAACCGCTGACCAACCCTACGGCGCATGGGGGAAGCGCGTCGGACGCCTTCGACGTCGTGATTCCGTCATTGCCGGGCCACGGGTTTTCAGGCAAGCCCACCACGCTCGGCTGGGACCCCATTCGCGTCGCACGTGCCTGGGTCGTGCTGATGAAGCGCCTGGGATACACGCGATTCGTAGCGCAAGGCGGCGATTGGGGCAATGCGGTCACGGAGCAGATGGCCCTCCTGGCGCCTCCGGAATTGGCCGGCATACATACCAACATGCCTGCCACCATCCCCGACGACATTGCGAAGGCGCTCCAGTCCGGCGGCCCGCCACCATCCGGCCTCTCGGCGGACGAGGGATATGCGTACGAGCAGCTCGACTTCTTCTATAAGCATGGCCTGGCCTACGCCCAGGAGATGAGTAACCGTCCGCAGACCCTGTACGGGATCGAGGATTCACCCATCGGCCTCGCTGCCTGGATGCTCGACCACGACGCGCGCAGTTACGCGCTCATCTCACGCGTCTTTGCCGGTCAGACGGAGGGGCTGACGCAAAACGACATACTCGACAACGTCACGCTCTACTGGCTGACGAACACGGCAGTCTCCTCGGCCCGCCTCTATTGGGAAAGCAAGCTGGCCTTCTTCGCCCCGAAAGGGGTCGCCATCCCCGTCGCCGTGAGCGCATTTCCCGACGAGATCTACACGGCCCCGCGAAGCTGGACAGAGCGGGCGTATCCCAAGCTCGTGCATTACGGCAGGCTCGAAAAGGGGGGCCACTTCGCCGCCTGGGAACAGCCGGAGGTCTTCGCGACGGAGCTACGCGCGGGGTTCAAATCATTGCGGAGTTGAGGAAAGCGACATGCGTCCAACTTCAGTTGATTCGCCTGGGCGGCCCCATTCCAGTCGGCCTCGCGCCCTATACGAAGTACTCAAAGTGCTCTCGCCCTACCGGCGGGAGCACATCAATAGGCTCGGGGACTACCTGCTGGATCTGCGGCGGCGGGTTCCGATCGGGGTTTGCCATTCGACATCGATGCAACTCGGCGCTATGCCGATCTGGCCGTGACGGCAAAGACCCGCGGCCGAGGATTCCAGGCCGGGATGGATTGCCTGTCTGCCGCAGGCAAAGCTCGCATTGCACTGCACAAAAAATTTGCCGGATTTCAGAATACACGCCATAAAAAAGGACATTTTTTGCCATAATAACGACCGTTTCTGACCAGTCCCGGCAAGGGGCCGGTCAATCGTCTGTCGGTCGTAAGGCACTTTTTGTGAATGGCTCATGGAAGAACAAATCACCGTCTACGCGTTCCCGGTATTCCTGCTATTGATGCTGGCGGAGCTGGGCTACGGCCTGTTCGTCGGTCGCAATACCTATCGCCTGAATGATGCCCTCAGCAGCCTGAGTCAGGGCTTGCTAAGCCAGCTGGTGGCCAGTGTCAGCCAGCTCTTCCAGATCGGCCTGTATATCTTGACGTGGCGCCGGGTGGCACTGTTTCCCCATGCCGGCCTGTGGGGCAGTGTCTGGGGCTGGCTGCTGGCGATCGTGATGTTCGATTTCTGCGACTACTGGCTACATCGGGTCGGGCATGAAAGTGCGGTGTTCTGGGCCGCCCATGCCGTGCATCACCAGAGCCAGGATTTCAATCTGTCCACCGCGCTGCGGCAGGAGAGTACCGTTGCCTTCCTGGGATGGCCGTTTTACTTGCCGATGGCGCTGGCTGGGGTTGCCCCGCAGCAGTTTGCGCTGGCCGGCCTCATTGTGCTGCTATACCAGTTCTGGATCCACACCGAGCACATCGGCAAGCTGGGCTGGTTTGACCGGGTGTTTTCCTCGCCGTCCAACCATCGTGTGCATCATGCGGTCAACGACCAGTACCTGGACAAGAACTACGGCGGGATGCTGATCATCTGGGACCGGCTGTTCGGCACTTTTGCCGAGGAGGAGGAGAAGCCGGTGTATGGTACCCGCAACCCGCTCAACAGCTGGAGTCCGCTATGGGCGGTGGCTTCCGGCTATGTGCCGCTGTGGCAGATGGCGCGCCGTGCGCCACGCTGGCAGGACAAGCTCAAGGTGTGGTTCAAGGCGCCGGGCTGGCTGCCGCCCGGCGTGAGCGATGATAGTGCGCCCTTTGACTTGCAGCGTGCAAGCCAGCGCTTCGATCCACCGCTAGTGGCCGGTGCCGTGCCAGTGGCCCTGCTGCAGTTCGCTCTGCTGATGGTGGCAGGTGCCGGCTATCTGTGGCAAAGCGATGCGCTGGGGAGCGGCCTGCGGTGGGGGCTGGCACTGTTGCTGATCGCCGGTCTGACTGGTCTGGGCGGCCTGCTGCAGGGGAGGATGCGACCACGCAGCCTGCTGGGGCTGGATGTGCTGCTGTTGCTGCTGGCCGGATTGCTGTTGCGCTGACTGGCACCCAGTCGCCAAGTGGCAAAGCGGCTGGGCAGGCCATGGCTCTGCTTCCATCTTCGGTACAGCACCGCAGGCTCTCACCTGCGTTCGTGCCGCCCCCCGGCCATCCTCGTAACGATCCCTACTGGCTCGCCAACCCCGCCCGCCGTTTGCTCAAGCCAATGCGTCGGGAGCGCGCGTTCCATTTTTGAAATAGCGCAGCGATGCAGAGACCACCCGCAGGGTTTCCCCTAGTGCTATATGAACTGTTCGCCGGTGCGACAATTCGACGGCAACACAGGCGCGCCGGGCTGCTGTGGCGTTGCATAACACGCGCAGACAAAAAGACAAAACGAAAGGAGAAAAGACCATGCATCGCTATGCCTCGCTTGCAGCTATTCCGGCCGCGTTTGCTTGCGGCCTTTTTGCATCCCACCTGACCACGCCGGCAGGGGCTCAGACGCCGCCATCGACGATATCGGCCCAGATCATAGACCTGGCGGCCATGACCGATGCCGAAATCGGCGCACAGGTTCCGAACTTGGGGACTTTGCGGACAAAGGGCCTAGTCGCGACGCCGTCTGGAACCATCGCGGTGCAAGCCGGCAACGTGCCCAAGCATACGCATATGGGCTCCGATGAAATCCAGTATGTCATCTCGGGAAGTGGCACGTTCTGGTTGGGGAACGAGCAGCGCCAAGTCCACGCCGGCGACCTGATCGTTATCCCGAAAGGCACGGTTCATGCTGGATCCGTACCGACCAGCGGCGAATTCAAGGTCCTCGCGATCAAGCTGCCGCCACAGGCTCCGGGCGACATCCAGCTGGTACCGTGAGGCGCAGAAAGGGACCGGACTGCATCGCGGCGACGATATGGAGGAATTGACCGTCCGACTTCGCGCCCAGGCTTTTTCTGGCCCATCCCCTCGCTGGAAAGCATGCTGGCATAAATTCCTGTACGAGCGCCTGCGAAAGCACACGCAGCATTCGTGATCACAGCGCGGTTGGAACCTTTTGCCGGAGGGTCTACATCCCGATGCGAATTGGAATTCGCCGGCGGCCGAACTGGCGGTCGAACTGTTCGAACCGCCCTGCAATCGTCGCGAAGCAGTCGGGACAGGTGCCTGCGTGAGTCAGGCGGTAATCTTCGATGTCATGCCAGTCGCGCACGATGAGCGGCGTGTGACACGCTGGGCAGTAGGTAGTGGCGCCGTCGGCGTCATGGACGTTACCGGTGTAGACGTATTGCAGTCCTTCCGCAGGCGCGATCTCGCGCGCACGGGCAAGCGTGGGGGACGGCGTCGGCGGCACATCGGTCATTTTGTAGTCGGGATGGAACGCCGTGAAATGCAGCGGTACGTCGCTGCCAAGTTCCTTCGCGATCCACTGCACCTCAGCGCGAATTTCGTCATTGCTGTCGTTCTTGCCGGGAATGAGCAGCGTTGTGACTTCGAGCCAAACATCGGTCTCATGCTTCAGATACTTGAGCGTCTCCAATACCGGCTGCAAGCGAGCCCCGGTGAGCTTGAAATAAAATTCGTCGGTGAAGGCCTTCAAGTCGACGTTCGCCGCATCCATCTTGGCGTAGAAGTCGCGCCGTGCTTGTGCACCCATGTAGCCGGCGGTCACCGCCACCGTCATGATGCCCCGCTTGTGGCAGGCGTCGGCCACGTCCATGGCGTATTCGGCGAAGATCACCGGGTCGTTATAGGTGAAGGCCACGCTTTTGCAGCCATAGGCCGCTGCCGCCTCGCCGATCGCTTCGGGCTTGGCCACGTCGGCGAGCGTCTCCATCTCGCGCGATTTACTGATGTCCCAGTTCTGACAAAACTTGCATGCCAGGTTGCAGCCCGCCGTGCCGAAGGACAGGACGCTGGTGCCAGGGTAGAAGTGGTTGAGCGGCTTCTTCTCGATCGGATCGATGCAGAAACCCGATGAGCGGCCATAGGCGGTAAGGATCATCTGATCACCGACCCGCTGGCGCACGAAGCAGGCGCCGCGCTGGTCGGCGTGCAGGCGACAGTTGCGCGGACACAGGTCGCACTGGATACGTCCATCATCCAGGAAATGCCAGTAACGGCCGGGGTAAAGAGCTTCCTTCATGGCAGTGACAGCGCTGACGGTTGGTCCAAAAAAAACTGGGCGCCGTGTCGGGTGGATCGCTAGGGTGTATCCAAAGCGACAAGCTCGCATTACGTAACTATCTATCGAACTGATCCAGTCTGCGCCCCAACCCACCCAAGATAAGCAGCTAGGGAAAGCTGCCCGGCGCGCCATATCCGGGCGCTGGCCCCGCTAGCGCCTGAGCTTCTTGTAGGTGCCGACCAGTTCCGCGTGCGCCAGCACATGCCCGTGCATGGCCCGCTCCAGCGCCGCCTTGTTGGGCTTGCCCAGGTCCGGCAGCACCACATCGAGCGCATAGAGCTTGTGGAAGTAGCGATGACGGCCGATTGGCGGGCAGGGCCCGCTGTAGCCGGTGCGATGCCAGTCGTTGTGGCCCTCGCGGGTGCCCGCCGGCAGGCTGGCCGGCGCCACGCCTTCGGCCAGAGCCCCCGACTCGGGCGGAAGGTTGTACAGCACCCAGTGCACCCACGTCATGCTCGGCGCGGCCGGATCCGGCGCGTCGGGATCGTCGACGATTAGGGCCAGGCTGCGCGTGCCGGGCGGCATGCCTGTCCATGCCAGCGGCGGCGACATATCGGCGCCTTCGCAGGTCAGCTTACCGGGAATCTCGCCGCCATGGGCGAACGCCGTGGAGGTCAGGGTGAGGGGCATGACTGTCCTCGTCTGAGCATGAAGTGCCGGTGCGAATACACCGGCCCACGTCAGCAGCAGCGAAAGAAAAACATTTGGCACAGCATCGTGCTCCGCCATCGTTGCGCCACACTTTCATGGCGCCGGCCTCGAATCCGCTTGTGATGCTGGCGCGGTACACGCGGCCGGGAGCCCGGCCGACCGTTCCAACTTAGTGCAGATTCGGGGGCGATGCAAGCGCGAGCGGCGCCTGCGGCCAGTGAACTATGACGGGAATCCGGGCCGCTTTGTGCCTGACGCAGGCGCCCCGCCCTCCAGCCGTGCTTTCAGCCGGTTGAGCGTCTCGGTGGATTCCGCCTCGATACGCCGGTGCAGCATCAGCTGGTTCAGCACGGCGAAGACCAGGGTGGGAGAGGTATAGCTGAAGTCGCGCTCAAAGCGCGTACCCTGCCCCTGCGCGGTGAGCGTGTAGGCAATGGTGCCTGCCTTGCGGCCCTCGATCTCGCCTTCGATTACCCATGCGGCCGGGCGGCGGCGGTCTGTCACGGTCCAGATCACTACGCCGCCACCGCCCGCCACCAGAAAGGTTTCGGTGACGCGCTCGCCGGGGCCCAGCGGATGATCCGTGGCACCCCTGACGGCAAGCGACGAGGGATGCCATGCCGGCCAGTTGTCTGGGGTGGAGACGTAATCGAACACGACCGCTGGCGGGCGGGCGATCGTTATCTCGCTGTGGATGCGCGTGACGTCCTGCGAGGGTAGAGGCATAAACCATGCCACCGCGACGGCGGCCATCACCACCAGCACCCAGGACAGTGTGTTGCGTAACGTCATGGCAGCGGGGCAAATGGCGCGCCCCGGCGCGCATAGCGCGATACATCCAGTGTAGCGGCCTGGATGCGCGGCAGGGCCGCGGCCTGCCGCCCTGCCGCGGGCGCCCTGGTCGGCCCTCGCTGGCGCGGTCTCCGTATTGGGGTCTCTGGGCCCATGCCCTGCGCGTCAGCCGTCCAGGCACGCGCGCAACGTTCGTGCGAGACGGCCCGCTTCACCCGCATCGACGATGTTCGCGAAGCCCATCACGAGGCCGCGCGGCGTGCGCCGCATACGGCCATACGCGTACCAGATCGAAAGTGGCAGCACCCCAAGCCCCGCCTCGCGCGCACGCGAGGCGACGGCAACATCGTCGACCGGGCCATTGGGGCCTTCGGCGAATTGCACCGCGAACTGGATCCCACCGGGTGGCAAATCGACAATCAACCGCGCGCCAAACGCCTGCTCCAGCGCGTGCGCGATCAGCATGCGCCGCTGTCCGTACAACGCACGCATCCGCTTCATGTGCCGCGC
Organism: Cupriavidus sp. CuC1; assembly: GCF_044627735.1. Lineage (NCBI taxonomy): Bacteria > Pseudomonadati > Pseudomonadota > Betaproteobacteria > Burkholderiales > Burkholderiaceae > Cupriavidus > Cupriavidus sp. CuC1. Next base: position 43,854 of record NZ_JBIUHC010000063.1, read on the forward strand.
AAAATGCCCCTGCGCAATGAAATCTGCCACGGCAGCCTGAAATAGCGTCGGCGAGCCGGCGTTCATGCTGCACGCCACCCGCCCAACGCGCTCGACAGCGCGCTCCGGCACCACCGCATACGCGAGCCGCAAACCGGGAAACATCACCTTGCTGAACGTGCCGCAATAGATCACGCGATCGTGCCGGTCGAGGCTCTTCAAAGCCGGCAATGGCCGGCCCAGATAACGGAACTCGCTGTCGTAGTCATCTTCGATGATCCAGCGAGACGCTTTCTCTGCCCAATCCAGCAGCGCCATACGTCTTGCGAGCGACAGCGTGTGCCCGAGCGGGCTCTGATGCGATGGCGTGACCAGTGCGAAGCGCGCCTGCGGATCCAGTTGTATGCCGCGCTCGACGTCGATCCCTTCGCCATCCACCGGCACCGGCACGAGCTGCACGCCAGTCTCGGCCAGAAAGTTGCGCGCGAGCAGATAGCCGGGATCCTCGAACCACATGCGATCGTTCGGGCGCGCGAGACTGCGCAACACGAGTTCGAGCGCCGCGCGGTAGCCGCCGGTAACGAACACCTGTTCCGGCAGACAGGTTACGCCGCGCGACAGCCCGAGATAGGTGGCGATGTGTTCGCGCAGCGGCCGATAGCCAGCCGGATCCGGGTACGCGAGCTCCGCGCGTTCGCCGCTACGCGCGCGACGCAAAACGAGCCGGTTCCATGCCTTGCGCGGAAACGCGTCGAGCGCGGGCAGCCCTGGTTGCAACGGCCGCGGCTCGCCGCTCATGGCGACGGTGATAGCCAGCTGGCGCGGCGCCGGTTGACCACCGCGCGATGCGTCTGGCGTCTTCGGCGTGCCTGGTCCTTCAGTGCCCTGCCTGCCATGCGCGTTCTGGAGGCCTTGCCCATATGACGAGCGCATCACCGAAGCCGGTAGCGACGGCGATACGAACGTGCCCGCGGCACCGCGCATCTGCAGGTAGCCCTCGTCGACGAGGATCGTGTAGGCCAGTTCGACTGTGCCGCGCGCCGTGTTCAGTTGCATGGCGAGGCTGCGCAACGCGGGCACGCGATCGCCGGGACGCAGATGCCCTGCCGCGATCGCCGTCCGGAAACGCTCGCAAATCTGCAGATAGATCGGCAACTGCTGCTGCCGATCGACTTCAATGGTCAATGTGGGAGTCGGTACGGTCATGACGGTTCGCGGGCATGGGGGAGCGGAAACGACTTGGACTAGTCATATCGACAATTCTTGGCCCTTTTCTATAGGCCATGATTATTCCACAATGGCGTCAAGCAATGCGACGCAGACGGACACTTTCACGCGATACCGCGCCTGCCAAGCGCCCCGCGCGTTCATCAACTCTTATCTGGAGAATCTGCCATGAAGATCGTCGTAATCGGTGGTTCCGGCCTGATCGGCTCGCGTCTCGTATCGCTGCTCACCAAGGCAGGCCATACGGCGCTAGCCGCATCGCCGCGTAGCGGTGTCAATACCGTGACGGGCGACGGCCTGAGCAACGCACTAGTGGGCGCGGACGTCGTAGTGGATGTGACGAACGCGCCGTCATGGGAGCCGCAGGCGGTGCTCGACTTCTTCCGCACCTCGGCGCGCAATCTCGGCAAGGCCGAAGTGGCCGCAGGCGTGCGCCATCACGTCGCGCTGTCAATCGTCGGCGCCGACCGCATGCCGGAGAACGCATATTTCACCGCCAAGGTCGCGCAGGAAGAGGCGATCGAAGCGGCGGGCGTGCCGTACACGATCGTGCGCGCGACACAGTTCATGGAGTTCATCGGCGGCATCGCAGATTTCAGTACGGACGGCGGCACCGTGCGCGTCGGCGACGGACTGTTTCAGCCGATCGCCGCGGACGACATCGCGGCGATCCTCTCGCAGATCGCGCTTGCGGCACCGCTGAACGACACCGTCGAAATCGCCGGCCCGGACCGCGCGCCCTTCGCGGCGATCATCACGCGTTATCTGAAATCGGTAGGCGACGCACGTCCGGTCGTGACGGATCGCGATGCACGGTACTACGGCGGCCAGGTCGAGGAACTGTCACTTGTGCCGCTCGGTGACGCGCGTATCGGCCGCATCAGTCTCGACCAGTGGCTCGCGCAGGCTAAAGGAGGTTGATTGCAAGCTGCTATCCCGCGACGTCCATCCCTTCGTGCAACGCTCGGATCCGCGCATCACTCCGTTGTCGAGCACAACTAGTTTGACGGGCGCATTCGAGGCGCTCAAAGACGTACCGGCGAGCTTCTGCGAGATCCGCCACGAAGCGCCACCAAACACAATCTCGGTCATCTAACCAGGAGAGAATCATGACGCAACGGCTTAACTACTTTCAGCAATCCCCGGAACTGTCCAAGAAGCTCATGGAGTTCAGCGCGCTGTTTCAGAACACCACGATCGAACAGCCCATTCGCGAGCTCGTCGAGATTCGCGCATCGCAGCTCAATGGCTGCGCTTTCTGCGTCGACATGCATATCAAGATGGCGAAGATCCACGGCGAGCGCGAACTGCGCCTGCATCACGTGGCGATCTGGCGCGAGTCGACGCTGTTCTCGCCGCGCGAACGCGCCGCGCTGGCATGGACCGAGGTGCTGACCAACCTTCCCGTCCAGGGCGTGCCCGACGATATCTACGACCACGTGCGTACCCAGTACTCCGAGAAGGAGCTGTCGGATCTCACGTTCCTCGTGGGCGCGATCAACAGCTGGAACCGACTGAACGTGGCGTTCCGCATGGTGCCCGGTTCGTCCGACAAGGCATTCGGGCTCGACAAAGCCAATCTGGAGTGATGCCATGAAGACGGTCGCATCTATTGCGGTAACCCTGATGGTGTCGTGCCTCATGGTTGCACAGCCGGCCGCCGCCGCGCCGGAGGCAAGTGTCGCGCCCTTGCTCACGGAGGCGTTGCCCGAGTACCCGGGGAAGGAGGCCACGATGATCATGGTGGAATATCCGCCAGGCGCCGTCGATCCCGTACATCGCCATGACGCGCACGCCTTCGTCTATGTGCTCGAGGGCAGCATCGTCATGGGCGTCAGGGGCGGCAAGGAGGTGACGCTCAAGGCGGGCGAAACCTTCCACGAACGTCCCAACGATATCCACACCGTCGGACGCAACGCCAGCAATACACAGCCAGCAAAGTTTGTCGTGTTCCTGATCAAAAAGAAGGGCGCCCCCATCCTGACCCCGGTGAAGTAGCCGAGTCGTTCACGCAGGCACCGGCAACGCCGGTGCACCTTCCTGCGGGTAGGAATGGCTCCGCCGCAGTGTTCTTGCCGCGCGCCCTGTTTTCCAGAGGCGATCCGCCGGTCCGCACGCGACCGAGGGCGGCTCTCTGCCATTCGACGCAAGACGTGAGCAGGATCATGAGCATGTCGACAACGAATCCCTCGCGCCGCGATCTGCTGATCGCCGCATCGCCGGGCCATCGCCTGGGTAAGTGGCTCACTATCCTCTTGAGGGAAGACCTGATCTTAGCCCCCGCTTTGGGGCGCTCTCCCGCCACGGCGGCTGGGGTTTGAAGCGTGACTGCAGGAAGGAGAGGAACAGCTTGACCCGCGCCGACAAGCGCGCGCGGCTCGCGATCAGCGCCACAACGTCCGCATCCGGTAAGACCCAGTCGGGCAGCAGACGCACAAGGCGGCCGGAGGCCAGGCTTTCGGCCACGTCCCATTCCGACCGCAAGATCACGCCCTTGCCCTCGAGCGCCCATTGTCGGGCGACCTCGCCGTCGTTGGTGCTCAGGATCGCAGGCACGCGCACGGCGGCTTCAGTGCGCAGCTTGCGAAAGCGCCAAAGGGTCACGTCCTCATGGTTCTCGCGCAGCACGATGCAGTCGTGTCGCGCCAGGTCCTTGGGTTCATGCGGCGCGGGGCGGCGCGCGAGATAGCGCGGGGATGCGCAGAGCAGCCGCGAGTTCGGGGCGATCGGGTAAGCGACCATGCTCGAATCCGGCAGGCTGCCGATATGGACGATCAGGTCGAACCGATTGGCCTCTGCCGCGGACACGACGTCGCTGAGCGTCAACGACACCATCAGCTTGGGATGCTGTGTGTGGAAGTCAGCGATGGCCCCCGCCAGGTAGTGCCGGCCGAAACCGAGCGGGCCGCAGACATGCAGCGTGCCAGCCACGTCACCCGAGCGCTCGCGCACCGTGTCAACCAGGGCATCCAGGTCCGCCAGCAGCGCGACGGCGCCGGCATGGAACAACTCGCCCTCCTCGGTCAGGCTGAAGCGCCGTGTGCTGCGGTGGGCCAGCTGGGTGCCGAGGTTCAACTCCAGCTGCTGTAGCCGCTGCGATACCGCCGAAGGTGTCACGTCCAGCCGGCGCGCCGCCTCCGCCAGGGAGCCGCTCTCGGTGATGGTGACAAAAAAGCGCAAGTCGTTGATGTCATGTGGCATGGCCCGAATGTTACGCCCGTCCCCCCCGCATCGTCGACTCCCGCGTTAGCACTCGGCCATGCTGCCGCAGCCGCGCTCCTCATACGGCGCGTCGCATCTAAGCACTTGTTCGTCTTGAAATGGGCGGAAGGAAACGCCCAACTGCCGCACGCGGTTGCGCATGCGTTCGATGTTGAGATTCATCCGCGCCTCGTCGAGCAGCAACGCGGGCGTTTCCAGTTGTTCCACCATTGGCATGTCAGCTCTGCGCTTCCTGCGGCTCGCGCGCCAGCACCCGCCCTGGCCGCGCGCCGGTCGACCGCCCGCCTTGCCAGACGAGGGCGCCGTTGACGATGACCGTATCGATACCATGCGCCGGAGCCATCGGCGCCTCGTAGGTGGCGGCCGCGTCGATGGTGTCGGCGTCGAACAGGGCCAGGTCGGCGAACGCGCCTTCCTTGAGCACGCCGCGGTCCTTCAGGCCGAAATTCTCCGCGGTGAGACCGGTCATCTTGCGCACGGCAGTCTCCAGGGGGAACAAGCCGAGGGTCCGGCCGTAGTGGCCCAGCACGCGGGGGAAACTCCCCCACAGACGCGGATGCGGAGATGCGTCGTGCGGCAGGCCGTCCGAGCCGATCATGACTTTGTCGTGCTTCAGGATGCGCTGCACGTCGGCTTCGTCCAGCCGAAAGTAAATCCCGCCCGCGGGGCTTAGGCGGCGGATCGCTTCGTCCTGGTCCACGCCCAGCTTTCGGGCGATGGCGTCTAGATCCTGCCCGGCGAATTCCGGGAGCGCCTTCGACCAGCTCACGATGACGCGAGTCGAACTGGCCGCGCGGTCTGCCGACAGGACCGTGGAGCCGGCGGTGTAGGGATAGCAGTCGATGCAGATCGGCTGAGTCGCCATGTTCCGCTCAATGAAGGACAGCGCTTCCTGCGACCGGCCCTTGTTCCTTTCGCCGACCACCTTGAGGTGCGAGATCACCACCGGCACGCCGACCTCGCGGCCAATGCGGAAGGTTTCCTCCAGCGAATCGATCACCCGGTCCGCCTCATCACGCATATGGGTGCAGTACACGCCGCCGAATGCCTTGAGCGGGCCGCAGACGTCGATCACCTCCTCGGTCGGTGCCGCGATCGAGGGCTCATAGAACAGGCCGGTCGAGACGCCGATGGCGCCGGCTTCCAGCGCTTCGTACACCAGGCTGCGCATCTGCTCGATCTGCGCCCGCGATGCCGGCTGCTCCAGATCATCCACGGTCGCTACGCGCAGCGTGGTGTGACCCACCAGCAAGGCGCAGTTGGTGGCCGCGGGCTTGCCGCGCAGCGCCGCGATGTAGGAGGCAAATGTGGGGAAAGCGAACCAGTCGCCCTTCTCGTCGAGCAGGTTTAGTGGCGGCGTGACCGGCTGCGGGATCGGCCGTGGCATCGGCGCGAGCGAGATGCCGCAGTTGCCCGCGATTACCGTGGTGATGCCCTGGCTGACCTTGGGCGCCATGTCGGGGCTGGACAGCATCAGGCGGTCGTCGTGTGTGTGGGCGTCGATGAAGCCCGGGGCCGCGATGCGGCCTTTGAGGTCGATCTCCAACTCGCCGCGCGCGCTCCACAAATCGCCGATGCGGGCGATGCGGTCGCCGCGGATGCCGATGTCACCCGCGTAACGCGGCGCACCCGTGCCGTCCACGATGCTCGCGTTGCGGATCAGCAGATCAAATTTTTCGTGCATGGGACTTCCTAAAGAAACTTCCGTGGCGCACACCGGCGCTCACAACAGCGCGCCGCGCGCGGCAACCGGCCAAAGGGCCTCCACTCTGTCGCCGCGCACGCACACCAGTTCGTCGTAGAGATTGACGGTCGGGTCGCAGTGGCCCGGCACCAGCATCAGCGCTTCGCCCAGCGACACTGCGGCCGCATCGCCGGTGGCCAGGACGCCATGTTCGTCGGCGGCCTTCACATAGCGCAGGTCGGGCCGCTGCCAGACGGCGGGCATGCCCGAATCCACGCTCGACGCCTTCAGGCCGGCATCCACGATCGCGCGCTGCGGAGTCGCCCGGCTCATGACGGTCGTGCGCACGAACAATGCGTGCTCGAAAGGCACATCGCCCTCGCCGCGTTCGTTGTCGCCGTAGTCGCGGTCCAGGAATATATAGGAGCCTGCCTGGAGCTCGTTGAAGACGCCGCTGTCGCGTTCATGCAAGAAAGTGCCGGTGCCGGCGCCCGTGACACGCTCGACCGCGATACCGCAGGCCTCGATGGCGTCGCGCGTCATGCGCGCCGCCTCGATGGCCTCTTTGATAGACGCGGTGCGTTGCTGCGGCGACCGCAAATGCTGGGCGGGACCGTGGTAGCACTGCAGCCCGGCGAAGCGCAGTCCCGCGCTGCCTGTGATCTGCCGGGCCAGCTGCGCCGCCTCGTCGCCCGGCGCCACGCCGCAGCGGTTGGCGCCGACGTTGACCTCGACGTAGACGTCGAGCGTGACGGCATGCGCCTGCGCGGCGGCGGCCAGCGCCTGCACCTGCCGCGGATGATCGGCCAGCACGCCGATACGCGCCTTGCGTGCGAGCAGAGCCAGGCGGCGCAGCTTGGCGTCGCCGATCACCTGGTTGGTGACCAGAATGTCGCCAATGCCCGCTTCCACGAACACGGCTGCCTCGCTGACCTTCTGGCAGCAGATGCCCACCGCGCCCAGCGCGACCTGCCGCAAGGCGATCTCCGGGCACTTATGGCTCTTGGCGTGGGCTCGCAGGCGCACGTTGCTGCCGCGCAATGCGTCAGCCATGCGCTTCAGATTGCGCTCGAACGCATCCAGGTCGAGCACGAGCGCGGGTGTGTCGATGGCAACGACGGGATCGCCAGGTTGGGCAGCTTTCCAGGGACTCATGGGGATTTCCTTCAATCGATCTTGGCGCCGGAGAACTTCACGATCTTGGCCCACTTGAGCGTCTCGCGGCGGGAGAGATCCAGGAACTCCTCGGGAGTGCTAGGCGCGATTTCCGCCCCCAGCAACTTGAATCGCTCTCGCACGGCGGGGCTCTCCAGCGCGATGCGGATCTCGCGGTTGAGGCGGGTGACGATATCTTTGGGCATGTGGGCTGGGCCGATGATTCCGCCCCACGCCGACACCTCGAATCCGGGCACGCCGGATTCGGCAATCGTGGGAAGGTCCGGATACGCAGCCGAGCGCTGCGCCGATGAGATGCCGAGCGCCCGCACCTTGCCCGTCTGGGCCATCGGCGCGGAAACCGGCGTGTTGATCATCATGAGCTGGATGCCACCGCCGATCAGGTCCGTGATGGCCGAGGTCGCCGCGCGGTAGGGCACATGCAGCATGTTGACGCCGGTCATCGCCTTGAAGAGTTCGACGCCCAGGTGCGCCGTGGTGCCGTTGCCATCCGATCCGAAGGCCAGCTTGCCCGGGTTCTTTTTCGCATAGGCGATCAGTTCGGGAACGGTCCTGACGGGCACGCTGTTGTTGACGATCATCATGTTGGACAGGCGCAGCGTGTTCGCGATCAGTGTCAGGTCCTTCTCGACGTCATATGGTACCGAGGGCAGCAGCGACTTGTTGGTCGCTAGCGAGACGATATTGCCGTAGGCCAGCGTGTAGCCGTCGGGTGCGGACTTCACCAGGTCCATGGTGCCGATCACGTAGGAGCCACCGGGCTTGTTGTCGATCACGATGGGCACGCCCAATTGCTGTGCCAACTGTGGACCGAGGGCCCGCATCAACGCGTCCGGAGCACCGCCGGGAGCCGACGGCACGATCAGGCGGATCGGCTTGTCGGGATAGGCCGCGACGGCTGGCGCCGCGGCGACGGCCATGACGGCAAGGACGAAAATGGGGGGCAACAGGCGTCTAAACATGGCACTGGGTTCCTTTTGGCGGTAGAGCCGCCGGCTACCACACGCTTGCGACTTGCGTGTGAGCGAACGGTAAGCCTTCGCACTCAAAACAGAAACTAGCCCCAGCTACATTCAGTATTCAGCCGCGCTTACGAATAGCCGGTGTCGCAGCGTGCTAACTTCGGGATTCTTGGAGAAGCGGGACACCCCTGCCCTACGCTGCCGAAGGCATCGCCCAAAACTGGAAGCGATCTTCAATTGGTGAGTGCCGCGGACTTCGGGCCCAGGCCGCCGAACGGCTGGTGCGAGCGTGGCCATCGATGGCAGCACCCAGAGCATATGCACTTACTGACCGAGGTCGTTGGGGTAGCTTTGATTTCGGTGCAATGTGCGACGGTTCGCAAGCCCAGCAGCAGCGCGGTCGGCGCCTCGTAAGCTGTTGATTAATAGAGGATTTCTGTTGGGTCATCATCAACCGCAAACGACGTCATCGGGAGCTCGATTTCAGCCCACGGCGCTTGTCCCTATCGAGCCCCGCATTCTGCGCTTCGGGACCCGCGATAGCGATGCACAAGCGCAGTGATCTCATTGCGGGCCAAGCGCGACCGGTCAGTTGATGGGGAAAGGAGGCGCCATGACCCCTGCTCAGCGCAGCGATCGGAAAGCGGAACGTATCCCAGCGCTGAACAGGCTGGGTTCTTCCCAGGCCGCGATTCGAACGAACGCCGGGCCCCAGGTCGCAGTGCAGCCGATGCTCCTTCGGATGCTCGAGCAGGCTGCCGCCGGCGCCGTGCAAGATGCACTTCGGCTTACCGGTAGTGATCATCAAGGTGAAATTACACACTCAAAATGGTACTCACGATCTGGCGCGGTGAGCTGAGCGCGGGCATCATGCACCAGTGATCATGCGGCTCGTCGCCAATGCGCAACAAGCCGGTGTGTTGCCCCACATCGGCATCCACCTTTGGGTCCAGGTCGTAGAATCCCAGCTTGCGCCGAATGATTTCAGTGTCTTGCGGCTCGCCCCGCAAGAAGGTCCAGCCCGGCTTGACACCAAACTGCCTGGCATACGCCCTCAATACCAGCGGCGTGTCAAACTCCGGCCGCAGCGTGATCGAATACATGAAGATGTCGCGACCAACGCGCTTGCCCAAGGCCTCTTGCACGCGCACCAGGTTGGCCGTCATAGTAGGACAAAGTCCTTCGCCGCATTCAGTCAGCAGCATATTGATAACGACCAGCTTGCCCTTGATCAGATCATCGTAAAACCGCACCTTGCGACCGTCGTGGGTGTCGAGAATCGCGTTGGGAAAATAGCCTACGCGCTGGCCCGCGGCCCCCTGAGACTGAGGTGGGGCGGCGGCAAACACTGGGCTCAATGCGCCCGCGCCCAGGCCGCTGAGTACAAGACGTCTAGTTGTCATGATGGCATCTCCGCGTATCGGCCAGGGCCGCCCAACCTAGACCCAGTTTAGGGAACAATGTCAAAGCGCGACATCATCGCGTGGTCTTCGTGGATCAAGTTATGGCAGTGCGCCGGGTATTTGCCGAAGAAGTCTCTAAACCGAAAAAGCACGCGTAGTTCTTCGCCGGGGCCCACCACGAACATGTCCTTGCGTCCCCGCTCGTGCGGCGGCGGCGGCTTGCCATTGCGCGACAGGATCCGTCCTTCCTCAAGATGAAGATGGAATGGATGCGACCAATCCCCATTTGATTGCATCACCCAGATCTCAGCGGTGCCCTGTTTGGGAGATGCGCTCGGCCGCTCGGGGTCGAAAATTTCACCGTTAATGGTCCATTGCCCGTTGGATCGATCGAGTCTGACCGTTCTGGTCTTGACCACCTCCGCAAGATTGACAGGAGGCAAATCGCGCAGCTTTGCCGGCACAAGGCTCGTGTCCGGGCTGGCCGGCTCGCGCTCGACATCGAAACGCAGGATTTGCGTACCCGGTAACAGGATATTGCCGGTTGGTCCCCTGCCATTGACTTGCTCCAGGCGGTTGACTAGAAATAATTGACTGCCCAGCGGATACCGGGAAAAATCGATCACAATGTCCGCGCGCTCGGCCACGCTTAACCTGACTTTCTTCATGCTCAACGGCGCCGGCAGCAGATTGCCGTCGTTCGCAATATACGTGAATGCCTGGTCAGCTCCGTTGTAGCTTAAATAGAATTCATAGAAGCGTGATGGCCCGCCATCGAGCAGGCGGAAGCGATACTTGCGGCGTTCCACCGAGAAGAATGGCTGCACTTTGCCGTTGACGCAAAATTTGTCCCCCAGGATGCCATCGCTATTAAATTGGTCGAAAAACAAGAAACCGCTGGAATCGAATTGCTTGTCCTGGAACACCAGCGGGATGTCATATACGCCCACGCCGCTCGGCAAGCGTAGTGCGTTCGGGCTGGCGTCATGTTCATTGCCGGAATCGATGTCATCAAACAGCAGATAAAAGCCGGTCAAGCCTTTGTACACATTTTGCGCGGTAAAATCGATCCGGTGATCGTGATACCACAACGTGCCTAAGGCTTCGCGCGGATCACCGCCCGCGTATATATTCGGGTAATGGTGGTCTTTGTAGCGGCCTGGATTCGTCAGGAATCCTCTGGGGTCAACTTTTGCCGCACTGTACCAGTCGCCGGGGAAACCATCGCTTTCGGACGCGGTATGCCCATTATGGAGATGGGTGGAGATCTCCGGCATGCCGAATCCGACATGGTTCAACGGCAAGTCGTTGTAGATGCGCACCAGCGCTGGCTCGCCGTAGCGGGCCACGAACGTGGGGCCAGGGAGCTTGCCGTCATAGCCCCAGATAGGTTGCGTCGGCAACTCCGGGTGAAACGAATGCAGTTCTTCTCGCACGTGCAATGCGTAGAATTTCTTAGGCAAGAATTCGTCCCATCGCTGATGCGCCACGCGTCCGACCTCGCCCACACCGGGGTTGATGCCTGGTGCCGGATCAAGTGCCGCCACCGCCTTGGGAGGAGACACCGGCAGCGAGACGACAAAAGGGGTCGTCGGTGGGCTGCGCGGGAGATCGGACGATCCGCCGTCTTTTGCAACTGATGAACCTGGTTGCGCGCAGAGCAGTCCCGCGCCTGTTGTGGCAACGCCCAATTTCACCAGTCGGCGACGACCCGTGTCCGGGGGCATTCCGCCAGGGACCTTGGACATAGCCCGTTCCTCCCCGCCATCGTTGATGTTTCGCACCGCCGCTCCACCCCGGCAGCGTTGTTGCTTTAATGAAGGTCCGGCCGCTCCTGGGTACACCGGGGCCATCGACTCCTCGGCCTATTTACCCTCGGCCTATTTACCCTCGGCCTATTCACGCGACCATCGGCACGATTCATCAACCGAATAGGCCCTTATAGCTGTGCCCCGACACCTAATCATTTGTTGAATGTTCGCGCCTTGTCCATCCTTCTGATAGATGAGGAATGTATGGGAACATTGCCGGCACCTGCGGAAAGCTTTCGTCGGTGGTTGAACGCCTGTTGTCCAGGGACGTGCTAGCACATGGCAATCCGCTGTCGTCGCTGACCACGACGATCTTCTCACGGATCCGTGCTTCCTCACGGACCCGCACAGCTTCGGATCGATGATTCAATGCAAACAGAAGTCATATGAACCCATTTCTCATACATCCGTCAGGAGGATGGCGCAGGCAAAGACAATCAATAAATGATTGGGTGTCGGCGAGAGCTATAGGGAACTTCTCGGCTATTGATGAATAGTGCCGATTGCCTGAAGGCGGCACGCTGACGTCGGGGCGGCAGGACGTCTATTAAAACAACAACGCTATCTGCGAGTGCTGGCGGTGCCCGGCGCAAAGGATGGTGCGGGGAGAATTGCGATGCCTTGCGAAGCGGCAAGACGGCTTGCTTCAGGCCGCCTGTCACTACGGCTAGCCATTGTCTCGAAAAGGAGGAGTCCCATGTTCAATTCCAGAGTCGTGTCACGGTCCAAATACGGCCGCGGGCAAATCCTCAAACTCGGGGTCGACCGCGCGGGCGCGGGTTTCGACGTCAGGCTGCTGGTCTGCTTGTTTCCGTGCTTGCCGGAAGCCGCGCACGCGCACATTAAGTGGTTCGCCAATGTCGATTTGCACAATACGCCCAGGTCGCCGTTTGCTGTAATGGACTCCTCGCCCTTTCTCGCGCTTGCGACAGCGGCCGTTGTCGTGATGGCAGCGGTCGCGTTAATCGACGCGTGGCTGGCACCCGGCAGGACTTCTGGCAAGTTCCCCGCGGCACTGATTGATCTCGACATCGGTGACAAGGCAACGACCATCATGCGCCTGGGAATGGCGGCGTTCCTTGTTGCCATTGTCTGGTTCTTCAGGGAGACGCCGGTCGTCCTTACACCCGAACTGAAGGCGAACGCATGGTGGCTTGCGCCCTTGCAACTTGGCATTGCGGTGGCCGCTGCAAGCGGCCGGTCCGCGCTTGCAGGGCTCGGCATTGCCTTGCTCTACGGCTACGCCGTCGCGACATTCGGCGTGTTTCATCTGCTCGACTATCCGATTTTCATCGGCATTTCCGTTCTTCTGTGCGCGACGAAAGCCGATGCGGGCCGGCGGCAAGCCGCGCTCAATGCGCTGCGGATCGCTACCTCGCTCACCCTGATGTGGGGCGGTGTCGAAAAATGGCTGTATCCAGAATGGACATTTCCCCTGTTATGCGGCAGCGGGCGCGCCTTGCTGATGGGATTCAGCCCGGACTTCTTTATGCAAAGCGCCGGATTCGTCGAATTCTGTGCCGCGTTTGCGGTCCTGGCGGGCGGCGTCGCCGCACGGATCGCCGCTGTCTTCCTGATTTCCATTTTTGCCGCTGCGATTCCGCTGTTCGGTATGGTGGATGCCGTCGGCCACGCGCCGTTCCTGCTGGCCCTTGCCGTGTTGGCCTTGACTCCGAACCCGCTGGCCTTGCATCGTGGGCACCCTGACAATGCGTGGCGCAACGCGCGCCGTTGGACAGTGGTTTTTACCGGCACGATCTGTAGCTTACCGGCGATTTACTACAGTGGCCATCGGATCGCCTACGGCCCCATCAATGCCAGCGTGCTGGAAGCGCTAGGCGTCGTTGCGCTGTTCGCGGCGCTCGCATCGCTCCGCCTTGCGGGGGAGAAAATCCACAACCTGATTTTTGATGAGATTTGAAGGGGGAAGCGGAACTGCCGAGCCACTGTTCCACCTCAGACGCTTCGACTTCCGCGAAGTCCTGTCCATCCACACCCGGCGCGCCCTTGTTGGCGCGGCATTGGGCATAGGCGTGAACCAGAATGTCGTCGCGGCTGATCTTGTCGTATAGGGCGTAGAAGCAGCAACCGGCTTCTGCCTTCGCTTTCGCGTGTAACGCCATCTGCAGCTTCTGAACACTGATAGGAGTTGACAGGTTGCCTAACCTCCAGTCCCCCACTACGTCTTGCGTCTGTCTTGACTGAGGCCCCTTCCCTCCACCGGCATTACCCGGCTTCCCCGGTGTCGGGTCGGAGGAGGCGCGCTTGCGCGCTGGCCTCCGTCCGCCGCTCAAACCGTGCGTGCAGTTCTCCCGCAC
>NZ_JBIUHC010000064.1:0-57476 GCF_044627735.1 Cupriavidus sp. CuC1
AGCGAAATCCAGTATCTACGCGGCATTCCGACTCGGTGCGGCCGCGGAATAACACTGAGCTTGCGAAAGTAGGGCTAGCGCTTCAGGCTCTTGATCTGCGCTTGGTTCTTGAAGTCGTTGATCATGAAGAGCGTTGCGCCATAGAGTCCGAACATCAGCACCACGCACGTGAGCATCAGCGCGAACCGGGACTTGCCGGCCTTCTTCTGCATCTCGACTGGGGCCGTCGTCATGATGAGCGCGCCGACCTCATTGAGCATCGTCGACAGCTCCGCGTATTCCGCGATATCCACCACGCGGTAATAGTTGCGCTCGTTGACAATGCCCGTGTTGAACAGCGCGCCCTTGGAAGTCGGCTCTTCCTCCATATTCCGCATGATCTGGTCAATGTGCCATGCCAGCCAGCTCACTGAGTTTTGCCGGATGCGCTGTAGCGCGTCCGCGATCTGGATGATCTGCGAGCCGATCAGCTTGGTGACCGAGCCCAGCGCCACAAAGAAAGCCGCGCCCTGGAAGTCCCGGTACATCTCATAGGGCAGGAAATGATTGTCCAGCCATGCGCGGCCAGGCCCAGTGTACCGCGGCAGCGACCAGAAGATCCAGACAAGGACGGCGGACATGACAGCGATCTCCAGTGGCCACCAGGTGCGGATGATCGTCGCCGCACCGAACAGGAAGCTGGGCAGCAGGCCGATGGATGCCGGGTCGGCATTCGCCGTCATGGCTTTCTCTAGCTGCGGCATGACCATGAATGCCTGAATGGCGAGGAAGACGTGCAGCAGCACGATCAGGACGAGGCCGGAGGCCATGGTCATGATCATTTCCTGCTTGGTCTTGGCCATCGCGACGATGTTCTCCCCCAACGACTGCAGGCCGGAAGCCAGGTCGCCGGCATTCTCCGACACGGCCAGCAGCGTCAGGTCCTCGTCGGGCACAGTGCCACGAATCGATTCGGTAAAGGTGCCCGTCTCCGCGAAGCGGGTCAGCCAGTACTGGGCCATCTTGCCGATCGCGCGCTTCTGGTACCGCTTGGCATAGTTCTCCAGGAACTGCGTGATCGGCACCCCACGCATGGCGCGCATGCTCTGCGCGAGGTCGACGTAGAACTCACCGCGCTCGCTGCTGAACTCGTGCTTGGTGGTAAATCCCACCGAGTGCACCTTGGCGACTGGGGCCGATGACGACTTACGAAAGAATGGCATTGAGTATCTCTAGTGCGTGTTGGAACTGCCTAGGCCACGCGGCGCAGGCCCGTCTCCGAGGCAAGCTGCATTTCGTACTGCTCGAAGGTGCCGAACTTGTATTCGACCTCGCGCGGATCGATCTCGCCGCGGGAGACCTTGAACATCGAGACTTCCAGCACCGTCTTGCCCGTGCTGGCCTCCTCATAGAATCGGGACCGGTTGAGCGAGCGCACGTAGGCCTTCAGCTCCAGGTTCTGCCGCTCCCGGAACATCTTGAGCATGGTCTGATCCAGCTCGATCATCTCGGCGACGACCGTTCTGCCCTTGACACCGTGCAATTCCGGCAGCCCGGCCCGGCGGCAATGCGGGCAGCCCTCCGGATTGGCGAACCGCAGGACCTTCCGGTCGATACCAAACACGCGCTCGATGCGGGCAAGATACGCCTCGCTGATCCACTTGGCCTGCACATGGTCAACCTTGCACTTGGGACAGTTGATCGGCAACAGCGCCTGGTACACCAGCAGGTTCATGAAGCCAGGTGTCGCGATCACGTCGCGCGGGATGCCCAATTCGTCGGACGTGAGGCGCATGGTGATGGTGTCGATGGCGCTCGGTGCGTGCACCGTCGAGAAGGCGCGGTGACCGGATTCAGCGATATCTCGGAATAGCCCTGCGCTCTCATGGTCCCGGATTTCACCGATCAGGACCGCATCCGGGTCCATCCGCTTGAGCTGGCGCTTCACCGCCAGAAACGGGTCGTTGCCGGTATCGTTCATCGACCGGGACACGGAGAACTGGGTGGTGTCCGGGATGATGTACTCGACCGGATCCTCCACGGTGTACTTCGCCATGGTCGACGGCAACATCGTCATGATGGTCTGGGCGGTGGTTGACTTGCCCGACCCGACCACGCCGGCGGTGATCGTACCGCCGCCGAGGCGGCCGATGGTACGCTTCCAGGCCGCGATCTGGTCGGGCAGGTAGCCGAGCTCCTCGAGCGTGCGAATCGACTGGGCCTCGTCCTGGGTCAGCATCCGCATGACGATCTTGGTGCCCTTCGCGGACTGGTTGGAGGCCCAACGAAACAGCAGGCGGTGGTCGGCAACGTCCGCCCGGATCTGGCAGGCCTGCGGCTTGTTTTCGTTGAAGGCGTTCTCCGAGCCAGATCGGCTGTGGATGTTGTAGAGGTACGCCGACGTATCCAGCAGGTCGCCAGTCTTGATCTCGAATTCCCGCGGGCGGATCAGCTTGCCGTCGACCCGGAAGCCCACCTTGGACCGCTCCTGCAGCCGTTCAATCTCGAAGTGCAAGTCGGATGCGTTGGTTTCGACCGCGAACCCGACGATGTTCTCAAACTGTGACCAGAGTGCGGAGTTCCTGTTGCGCGAATTCAGTCCGCTGGCCATCGCCTTCGTCTTCGGCTTGTTCTCCATTACCCCGTCGCGGCATAGCTCCACCATCACCACGGTGGATGCGATGTAGTAGACGGGCTCCGCTGCCTCACGTTTAAATGAAAGGGCCTTGATCAGCTCGTTGGCGATGTCCGAGTTGATCATGTTCTCGGTCAGGATCAGCGCGAAGCGGTTCGCCTCCGTCTCAACGGGGCAGATGTAATGCCGGAATGAGGCCTGAAGGTTGATCTCCTCGTACAGCTTCTTGGTGAACGGCGGCAGGTCGTCAATGTGTTCGACCGGCTTCGGGGCCGTCTGGTAGCCGCCCGCCGCGGCGCCGGTGCGGCGCCCATGACTAGCGGCCGGGGTCGCCGGAGCCAGGCTAGCGGAGAGCGGTGCTTGCGGCGCCTTCCTCCCAAACAATCGATTGAGCACGGTCGGTCCTTTGGGATCACATCGTGGGGGCCCAGACGGTGTGTCCGCCCTTGCCGCGTTGCCCGACAGGGGCGAGGACTGCACCTTCTGCGGTCAGGCGCCGCACCTGGTAACCGGCAACACGCGCGCCGGTGCGGATCGGATAGATGCGACCGTTCCAGTTGAGGTGCCCGTGGTAGTCCATGGTGCCGTCCACGTTGCTCACGCCGTAGATAGCCGCCACATACGGCTTCGCTTCCACCGCAGGCGCTGCGAGAACACCTGGGCCGCCTGCCGGCGCTGCTACCGCCGCACCCGGGGTGGCGATGCCGGCCACGCCGGCGCCGGGCTTAAGCAGTTCGTCATTGAGCCGCTTGATCGTGAGCTTGTTTTCCAGACTTTCAATTTCCCCCACCGTCGCGACGTCGGTTTGGGCAATCGCCGCCTGGCAGAGCATGGCCGCGGCAAGCGCGGTGATAATTTGGGTCGTCTTCACGGTCAGGTCCTTTTCTTACTTGGTGAGAACCGCGCCCGCCACTTTGACGGTCGCGAACGATTCGGCAGTGCCAGCCTTGCCATTGCGCTCCAGGTTGAGGGAAAGCGCGGTGAGATAGGCGTACTCGGGGAAGGTCTTCAGCATTGCGGCAGTGCGAAGTGGCAACTGCACGGTCCACGTCGCCTCCCGGTACAGACCCGGCACCGCATCTTCGGGAACGCCATCAGGGAGCCGGAAGGGCTTGATGTTGCCCATCTTCGGTTCCGTGCCGAGCACGGCCATCTTTTGCAGGGTCGGGATGAAGTCCTGTGTCAGCTCGGCCCGCGATCGGGCGAGCTTCAGCACATCCCCGACCGTCTTGGTGCTAGCCAGGGGCGCCGTGATCGAAACCCGTACCGTGCGCTGATCCGGGTCGAATGCCGCGGACTTCGCCCACTCGGCTGAGGCCGCTGCCAGGAAGCTCTCATTCGACGCCTGGGAGAAGTTGCGCATGAGCCGGACCACACAGCCCAGGCGCGGGGTGTCCTTGGGTTCGCAATCCACCGACTTCACGCCCCAGCCACCGACCGACACCGGCAGTCCCCTCACCCAATCCAGGTAATCATCGATACTTGTGGCGAGGAACAGCGGCGAAGCGCTAACCACGCTGAGCGCTTGGGCATATTGTTCCGCCGGGGTCTGCGTCTTCCGCACCGCCTCTTCCGCGAGCTGCGTTGCCCGCCACTTGCTGTAGGTTTGCCAGCCGATTCCGATACCACCGAGCAGGACGAGCAAGGCGACACCCTGGATTGGCGTGACGCGCAGCTTCGGCCGGCGCATGGCTGCGCTGGGATCCGCGAGCAGCGCCAGTTCCAGCAGGCTCAGCGTCTCGATGCCATCCAAGCGTGCATCGCCGATCAGGCTGAATGGCTCGCTGCCACAGATCTTGGTGAACTCATCGATCAGCGCCTTGACCTCCGCGGCACGCAGAAAGGCGTGATCGAAGCCCTGGCGTGGCCGCCGGTGATGAATCCCCACGGCGACATAGCCGTCCTGACCGGGAATCTCCGACACGTAGATCAGATTCTGCACCCCCGTCGCGCGCAGGATGAGCTGCGCGCCTGCGTAGACCGTCGCTCGCTTTGCGGGGCGCCTCGTCTTCGCCGGGAGCAGCCCAACGTATTGCCCGGCACGGTCCGCCCACAGCATCGTGGCACCGGCCTTGCGCGCCACGGCCTCTTCACTGCCTTGCCGCAGCAGCACCTGCCACTGCAGGCCAAAGGCCACCGACTTCCCATCAATGGTAAGTATCACGATGCCCCCGGCGCTTAGATATCGGCGTCGCGGATCACCGCCGACACCAGCACGATGGTGGTGGTCCGAGTGCGGCTCTGGGTGAGCGAGCCGCCCAAGGCCAATGGCGCGCCGTCGCCCATTGTGCGGCGGTCGTACTGCGAGTTGACGCGGTCGAAGCCCGTCAGGATGAGGGTCTGCCCATTCTTGATCGGCACCTCCTGCGTCGAGCCCTCCCCGTTCACATTGGGCAACTGCACGGACTGGGCGCTGCTGCCGCTGCCGGACACGAACGTCTGCAGGCTCTGCAGCACCGACTGGTCCAGCGACAAGGTCAGCATCACGCTGTCCTTGTTGGTGGCGTTGGGGAACAGCACCAGTTTTAGGCCCGTGGAGTCCTGCGCGGTCTGGATACCGGGGGTGGAGCCTCCGCCAGAGATGGAGGCCACCCCCGGCGTGGTGTTGCTCACGTAGGAGAACGTGTTGCGCACGTTGTAGCTGATCGCGTGGCGGTTGCGCGTCGACAACGGCAGCTCGGTGGAGGTCTGGACCCGGCCGATCTCGGCCAGCGCGCGGATGATCGCCTGCGTACCGCTGCCCGCGCCGGACATGATGTTCAGCCCCAGCGTGCCGGCATTGCTGCTCACCAACGAGGCCGGCGAGACCGCGCTCAGGCTGAATGCCGGAATGTGAGCCAGGGCCTTGGTCAGCAAGGCGTTCCAGTCAACCCCGCTCTCCCCAGTGTCGGTGGTGGTGATCTGCACCGTCTGGACGCGCAGCAGGACCATGCGGGACAGAATCTTGATCTGTTCCTTGATGATGGCGTCGGCGCGCTCCACCGCATCCTGCGTATCGGTGATCGTGATGGTGCCGGTGGCCTGGTTGGCATTGATCGTCCCCACCCGCGTCAGCACGCTGTCGGCCGCTTCCTTGATCGACGTCAGCTCGTTCAGGCCGCTCGCCTCGCTGCGCACCGCGTTGGCCGTCTGTTGCGTCGTCAGCGCATTGCTGTTGTTGCTCTGGTAGGTCGGGCCCGACAAGGCCGTCGAATAGGAGTTCGTCGCCGGGGAAACGGGCAAGTTCCAACTCTTGGTGACCAGGCGGTAGAACTTGATCGCATTGGCCTGATCGTCGTACTTCCATTGGATCTGCAGCCGGCTCGCGATGTTGTCGAGGATCTGCGCCAACGGCGCTTCCATCCGCGGGAAGTCCAGGTCGGTAGGCGAGTCGGGCTGAACGATCCCTGCGCCGCCACCCGGTGCGGGCAGCGGCAGCGGTGCCGGCGGCAAGCCACTGCCTGCCGCCGGCGGGAGGCCCGTGGGCGACGGCAACGGCACCGGTGGGATCGGCTGGGCGCCCAGCGTACCGACCTTGGCCGCGCCCGTATCCATCGTGCCGCTCTTGGGCATGAGCGACAGCGCCGCGAGGTAGACGTCCGGCGTGATGCTGACGGTGATACCCGTGACCAGGCCGATGCGCTGCGCCGCCTCGGCGAGAGACACCCTCCCGGTGGGGAACAGCACGGCCGTCTTGAAGCCGCGCTGGAGTGCGCGCGGCAGACGGACGTCCCGGGCCAGCGGCACCGATCTTCCGACCAGGTAAGGACGGTTGACCTCCTGTGCCTGCTCGACATAGGCTCGATTGGCATCAATGGCGCGGTTGATCTCGGCGCGCTTGGTGTCGGCCTTGTTCGCCGCATTCTGATACTCGCCCAGCGTTCTCTGGGTCAGTTCCGGGGAAATGCAGCCGGCCAGTGTCGCAGCGGCAGCCGCGCACGCGGCGAGTTTGAAGGTGATATTCATTGGTTCCAATCCTTGGTGGGCAGGCGTTCCGATGCGGCGTGACTTACTCGGCGCGATCACACAGGGCAGTCGCCGGAATGACGCGCACCACGGCGTTGGTGTGGAAGCACGGTTGGACCGCGGCATCGCTCATGTCAGTGGCCCGCAAGACCTCCCGCACCGCGGACTTGAAGTCGCCAGAGAACAACGCGCTGCCGACCAGCGGCACGTCCCTCTCCGCACTCCAGACCAGCGACCAGCCGGCCGCACTGGCCCAGCGGGTCAACAGCATGCGCACGTTCTGGTCGGCGGGGGTCACCTGCCAGCCCGATTGGGCCGGTGGCGCGGACGCAGAAACGGGTACGGATGCCTCGCGCTGAGCGAGCCGCTCTGCGATCAGGTCCCGCTGAGCAGCACCCTGGGGTACGGGACCGCTTTCGCGGACGATGAAGTTGGCCGCGCCGGCTGAACTCGAGACCATCAGGCCCAGCAGCAAGGTCGCGCACGTTTGTTTGATGGCCATCTCGACCTCTCCGTTGAAGAAATTGATACCTGCTCGACGCGGGATCGGTGTTTCGCCACCCTTCCCCCGCTGCTTCATTTCGATGCCACCGGCGACGCTGGCGACACCTCGTTCCAAAGGGCATGGACGCGCACGATGAACTCGGGGTCTCCTGCCGCGCTGATCGATGTCCAGCCCTTGGCCTTCGCCTCCGCGATCGCCGCACGGATCTCGTCGTCGGAGGTGCCGGGGACGGCAAGCCGCGCGTCATCCGCATCCGCTGCGGCTGTCACTGGCGGCGCGATAGGAGGGGCGCGATCCGCCTTTGCCTGCACCGGCGCTGGAGCGACCGTGGGAGCGGGCGTGGGCGCCGCGACGGGAGCCGCTGCTGTTACCGCGGCTGGTGGCGCGACAACCTCGCGCGGCGTAACCAGATCCACGACATAGGCCTGGCTCGAGTTGCCCGTGCGACGGATCTCGTAGCGGCGCCCGTTTGCATACGCGATGATCTCCACCGGCATGCCGCGCACCAAGAACGCATCCTGGCGACGCACCGCGTCAGGGACGGTCAGGGCGACTCCCGGGTGGGCCTGGATGTACGTGTTGACCCCATCGTTGAAGACGATGCGCACGGGCGACTCGGCGCCTTGCGCCAGCGCGCAGGTCGCCGCGCCGGCCAGGAAGAGGGAGGCAATGGCTGTCTTGATCACTTTTCTGCGCTCCATGGCGACATGAGGGTGTCCCGCGACACCACGAACAGGAACTCGGAGCCGGCATCGCCGGTGAGCGTTGGCTGGATGTTCAGGTTGCGCTGTAGCATGGTCCGCACCGTCTCCGACAGCGACTGCGCGAAGACGGAGCCACCCAGTTGCGTACCGCCTGCGCCGACATTCACCGTGACGTTCTGCGACGACTTGGACGCCAGCAACGACGCCGCACCAACCACCAGCGAGCTGCCGAAGATCTTGAGGAAGTGGTTGTTGACGTCAGCATCCAGGCCGGACATCCCTTGCATGTCAGTGGCGGACGCGCCGGACAGTGGGATCCACGTGCCGTTGGGCAGGATCAGCCGTTGCATCGCCAGAAGCACGCGGGTCTGCCCGACCTGGACTTCGTTCCGATAGACACCCACCAGCGTCGAGCCAGCAGGAATCAGCGGAACGCGCTGCGTGACCGAGTCGTAGACGGTCGACGTCACGCGAGCGGTGACCTTGCCGGGCATGTCGCTATTCACGCCCGTGATCAGCACGCTCCGAACCACGGTCCCCTCATAGACCGCGGCCTGCCCATAGGCCGGCTGCTGCCGATTGGTCAGATTCGGCGCGTCGTTCGCGGCTTGCTTCAGGAAGGCGCTATCGCCCGACCGAACGCTCGCCGCCGGTTGCTGTTGGCCCAGCTGCGACAGCAGCCCGAGTTGCCGTTCGGCGAGGGCGTCCGTGCCGGCAGGCTCCGCTGTCCCGGCCGGCCGCATCAGCGAGCCCAAGCCAGATGGCTCCGTGGCACTGGTCTTCTTCAGGGTCACAGTCGCCCCGGTCGCAATGGGAGCGGCCCAGATCTCTTCCTCACGGCTGGGCCCGCCAGCGCCGACGACCGGGTCCGGCGTAGCGAGCGCGCGCGAGGCCGCGCTACCGTTCCCCATCGGCGTCGGCATTGCAGCGGGCGTGCCGCGCCCCTCTGCCGCCGGCGTGCTCGCGCTGGCGTCCTCCTGCAAATCGCGCAACAGGCGCTTTCCGGCCAGTTCGGGTTCCGGCAGATCGGCCTTCGACACGGGCGCCGGTGCGGCCACGCTGTTGGGGGACTGTGGCCAGAACATCCAGGTCACCACCGCCGCCGCGAGGAGGATCAGCCCGAGAATATGCAGGTTGCGGCGAGCCTTGCCTTTAGTCAACGACGGCGAAGGTTCGCTACTCGCACCAGGCCGCGGCGCCGCCTTGCGTGCATCCTCGGCGAAAGGGTCTTTGAGATCCTGCGTCATCAGTTGCCCCAGCTCCACCGCGAGGTCTTGCGGATCACCCGCACTTCGCGCTTGCCGAGCTTCAGCAGCAGCTTGTTCGCGACGCGATCGACCACGACGTAGTCGCCCTTCACCACGTAATTGACCAGAGACGGCTTGTCGTCTTCATAGAGAAAGACACCAGGTTGATCCTGGACGCTGGGCAGCCTGAGGAAGGTTTGCCGGCCGTCGTTGAACACCGTGGTCGGCTTGAAAGGGGCGTCGCCCTCCATCTCATAGCCGAACTCATAGGCGGTCGGATCTGGCACGCCACCCAGCTCTTGCGATTTGAGCCGCGCCTTATCATTTGCCGCGGTCTCAACCTTGTCCCGCTCCTTGAGCGTCAGAGCAGCCTCCACCTCCGGGTAGTGGAAGGTCACCTTCTGGAAGCGCTTCGCGCCCGGTTCGCCCGAGCGCAACTCGAGCTGGTAGGTGCGCTTGTCGGTCACCACCGTGAGCGTCGTCACCAGATTCGGTCGCAGCGGCTTGATGTACAGGTTGCGGGGCCCGCCACTCACGCGCCACTGAATCGAATCCCCGATGGCCGGCATCTCGACCACGCCCTCGCCTGCCTCCAGTTCCAGGTGCGTGATCATCCCGGGTGTCGTCAACACCCGGAAGATCGCGTCGGGACTGTAGGTGAACATGACGATGCGGCTTTCGTCCGGCACCTCGATCGGCAGCGCGGCGGCCGACACCTTCTCGTCGGCCGACGCAGCAGGCTGGGGCTTGGCGTGCGCCGGCGGGACACAGATCGCGGCGCCGAGAAAAATGGTCAGGAGTCGTCGCTTCATTTCGTCGTCGCTTCATCATTGAGGTTGAAGCCGGTGATGTAGACGCCGGCGGGATCTTTGAGGATCTCTTCGCGCGTAGTCGGCTTGACCACGTTGAAGTTGATCGTCATTGCATAGCTGCGCGATTCGGGCGCGGCGCCGGGCGCGCGGCGCGTGGTGGTGCGAAACCGGATCAGCGCGGCATCGCCGCTGCCCAGGAAGTTGATCGAGAGGTTCTCGTACTCGCGCACCAGCCGCGGGTTGTCGCGCAGGAGCACGAGCGGGTTCTCCTTGCGACGCAGGTCACGCAGCTGGTCGCTCGCCGTTCCGATGGTCTTGGAAGCTGCGCGCGCCAGGTTCGCCTCGACCGTGGCCCCATTGATGGCAAACACCTGTTCGACCCACAGGTTCAGCGCGTAAGACAGCGCGGGCTGGTCCGGCACCCAGGCGCCCGATTGGTTGGTGTCGATGACCCGGCGCCCGGAGTCCGACTGGTGGATCACGACCGGCTCCACCGTCTTGAGCGGAAACAGGCGAATCGATGCCGCGCCGTTTGCGACCAGCGCCACCGCCTCGATGCACGCCACCAGGAACCAGCGATTGCGCTCGATGCGCGAGCCGGCGCCCATTTCATAGTGGACACGACGCGCGGCCTCTTCCGGGGGGCCGGGGGTGAAGTCGGGCGGGGCCTTGCTCGCGGACCCCGCGTTCGCGGATTTGCGGAATAGGTTCATGAGGCCCATTCTTGGACCGGCGGGAACTTTTTCAGCTTCGAATGCTGATGCGAATTCGCTCTGATTCGGGATTCGACTGGGCGTGTGGCGCGTGGCAAAAGAAGAGGCCCGCCGAAGCGGGCCGTGGTGTGTTTGGATACGCAGCGTACAAGCGCTAGGACTTGCCTCTTCGGGCAGCCATCCTGCTCGCAGCGCGCTGTCCACTGGTGCTGCTCACGGTCTTGAATGGTCGAGCCGGTCCCTGTCCTCCCTGGGAGGACGACCGAGATCCTCCGCCACTACGCCCGAGCAACTTGTTCGTAAGCATCGTAGCGCCCGCGGCTGCGGTCTTCACGCCTGGGATCTTCATCGCCACATCCTTCAAGATGCCTCCTGCCTCGCCCGCAGCCTTAGCCGTGCTCTTGCGACCATCCCCGGTCACCACACCGAGATTGCCCGGGAACAGCGTCGAGACAATCTGTGGTATCTGGCCAAAAACCCGCGATGCGATCAACGACATCCCGAGGATGACCAACGCATCAAGGGCAACCGTCAAGCCCTCCGCTGCTGAGGCATTGGCAAAGCTCATCGCCGCATTCATCCCTTCGAAAGGCGCACTCATCAACTTGAGCACCAATGCCGCAAAGAAGTTCAGCAGTAAGGCCTGGATCACAAATCCGATCCAAGCGGTAATCCACGAGCGGGTCCAAGCGGATGCACCGAAGGCGATGAAGACGGGTGCGACCGCTGCGCCGACCGCCGCCAGGAAAGGCCCGAGGAATATCACCGCAACGATGTCGACCATCGCCCGAACCATCATATACATTGCGACAACGAGCAGAACCATTGCCACCACAGTGCCCAGCAACACGCCGAGAAATCCCGCATCAAGAACTTTCGTGCAACCGAACTTCTTGATGATGGAAGTAGCGCCTCCTAGCAATGTGTGGAGCATCGTGGCGAAGAAGTCTGCCATTGCCACCCACGGCGAGGGAAGCACTCCCGAGATCGTTCTGGCCGTACTGCTGAGACCATCGATAACCTGCGGGTAGGCGCCCAAAAGCAGGGCAACAACAGAGGCTGGGACCACGACATCGATGACCACGGTCACTGGCGTGCCCTTGTTGGCGCCTAACGCAAGGATCATCCCCCAGAGGAGAGAAGCCACCGCGAGTGCGCCCCCCAACGCGCGGGCCGGATTGAGCAACAGGTTACCGACACCCATCGCCGTGGTCGATAGACTTCCCTCGTAGTCCCCAAGCAGCTTAAATTTCGCGCCGAGCTTGTCCATGCCAGTGAAGTACTGTGGCGCCTCGCCGCATTTTCCTGCCCCGGTCGAGATGGATTCGAGAAAGCCGGGGGCCGATCCGCCGCCTCCCGGCGTGTCTGCGCGCGCGGATTGGATGAGAGCGACCGTCAGCACGAGCGCCAAAAGCGCCCGCAGACCGATCTGGACCAGGGAAGCCATGGGAAATAGATATCGGCAGGCCATCGCGCTACTTCAGCCCGAGTTGATGAAGGCGTGCGTCAATGCCATTCGCATAGTCACGGGCATTGCTGTCCGCCGCCTTCGCCGAAGCCGTATCTGCGGCTTCCTTCTTGGCCGCGCTGGCGAGCTGAGCCGCCACTGCAGCCGACTGCACCTGGTTCTGTTCGATGAGCGTGTCCAGCGCTGCGGTGGCGACCTGGATCGCCTGGGTGGCCCCGGGCACGTTGCCAATCTCGTTGGCGATCCGCATCCGCTTCCCCTGCGCGGTCTGGATGGCCTGATTGAGCGCATCGTGCTTGTTGAGCAGATTGGATGCGTTGGCGTTGCCCAGCGCCGCGCGCTGCGTCATGTTGCTGACAAAGTTGTTGAAATTCCCGCTCTGAGACGCCCCATACAGGCCCATCACATCGCCGATGAAGTCGCTCTTTTTCCCCAACGCCTGCAGCAACGTATCGTCGGCGCCCGACAGGCGCCCGATCTGCGCCACCATCTGTTCCGCCTGCGCCAGATCGCTGATGCCCAACTCCCGAAGTTGGATCATCTTGCCGGAGTTGACCAACATTTGCACCGTCCGCGCCGCATTGGCCACGGCGATAGCCTCCTGCTTCAGTGTGGACGCCGCCGTCGCAGAGGTCTGGATCCAGTTGGTTGGATCGAAGACGATGCCGCCGGGACCGCCGCCGGCGTGGGCTTCGGTGCCGGCGATCAGAGTCGCGAGCAGAGTCAGGTATGCGGGACGGAGTAATTTCATGACGATGCGGTCTCCACGAGGTAGTTGGCCTTCCAGTTGGGCTTGCCGCTTCGCTTGTGCTCATCAAAGCGGCGTTGCAGGTGCCCCTCGGATCGCAGGAAAGCGAGCGATTTCGAATCCAGGGCGGTACGGATGACACGCGCAAAGCCGTTGCTCAGAATCAGGTACTCACGCTGCGGCATCAGCGTCTTGACGATATCGACGTTCTCGTTCGTCAAACCAAAGTGCTTGATATAGCCCTCGCGATGCGCTTCCGCACTCTTGTTGGCGAGCAGGATCTTGGTCAGGATGTTGTCCGTCATCGTGGCCGAGATATCGGACGAGGTAATCGAGGTCGGCGACTGGATTGTCAGCCACAGAAAGGCATTCTTCTTGCGGAAGGTCTTGAGCCAGTCATCCAGCCGGGGGGCGAACGCGGGGTGATTGACCAGGAATGACGCCTCTTCCAGATAGATGAAGGTCGGGCGGCCATCGAGCGACTCATGGATCTTCCGGAAGGCATAGTCGATGAACGCGCGCGCCAGCCGATCCACCGCCAGCAGATCCTTCATCTCGGTGCAGGTCCAGCTCGACAGCGAGTAGTCGTCGGTCGACGAGTCGAACATGCCATACGGCCGATCCTCGAGCCATTCACCCAGTTCGGTGGTCAGATGCCTAGGAAGCTGAAGCGCGAGCGTGGACAGCCGAATGTCCTGCGTGGACATGGCCAGCCTCTGGATTGCCGAGTCGATCGCATCGCGATCCTCGGCGGTGCAGCGATAGCCACCCTCCATGATCCGCTGGATGACCCACTCCCGAGCCCACAGCTGCCCATCGGGCGAGCCGTCCCGCAACACCGCCAGTGGGTTTAGCTGCATCTGGCCGTGCTTCATGTCGATGTGCTGCCCGCCGTGCAACTCGGTCGTGATGCGGCAGGAGTTGTCCCGGTCGAAGATGTAGACGTTGGACTGCCCAATCTCCGGGTCGTAGTACCGCCGGAACTGACTGAGGCAGAGAGAGACGAAGGTGGTTTTGCCGCCGCCCGTGGGCGCAATCAGTACGGCATGGCCCACCTGCCCAACGTGCGGGATAAAGTGGTAGCGTCCGCCATAGCCGTCGATAAACTGCGCCAGCGCCGAGACGGGTCGCCGCAAGACTTCGGAGAAATAGGGGTGCTCGCGATTGCCTTCATCCATCGTGAAGATGGGCGAGGCGTCGGCCACGTTCTCCAGGCTGACCAGGTGGTAGCGGGATTGCCGCGCCCACTGCCCGGGCAGCATTGCTTCCCAGGACGGGCCCAGGTTCTGCCGTTCGCGTACCGATTCGAACTCGACATCCGCGAGGCGACCGTGGACCAGCTGGCAGGCGGTCGTCAGCTCGTGTTCCGAATCGGCATACACCGCGATGGAAAGATTGTGGTACGCGAAACCCAGCCCCTCGGACGACAGGCGCCGCATGGCCTCCTTGCACTCGTCGTGCAGGTCCTGTTTGCCACTATCCGGCTCGGGCGTCGCGTCCGCCATCTTTTGCGCCACATAGTTGAACGGCGAGAACAGCGTCATCCGGTAGTAGTTCACCGCCCCCTTCAGCTCGGTCTTCGCCTGTTCTTTGCCGAGAAAGCGGATGATGTGACAGATCGTCATTTCAACGTCGGACCCCATCAGCGCTTCGAGCAGCAACGGCGACGTGGGGGAAGGCCACTCCTTCACACCGATGACGCCGCAGTACCGCACGTCCCCTTCGCTCTGGAAGGCCATGACCTGCTTGCCGGTGGTGATATAGCCATTTGCGATCCAGCCGTCGAGCAGCACACCCTGCGGCTTCGCGGGCGGTGCCAGGCGTGTTGCCGGGTTGGCGAGATGAAACAGGGAATTGGAGAACGCCCGGCGCTCCAGCCGCTCAAACCGCATCGTGGGAATGGTGGTGTCGAACATACCCAGCAAGCCCTCGAACTCCCCTACCGCCTGCTGCAGCCGGTCCCGGTCCCGCAGCACTTCGGTGCTGGCCGAAACGGACCCCAGTGCGCCACGCAACAGCGCGACGGGAAGGCTCCTGCCCTCCTCGTTCATCAGCCGCGTGACGCTATCCAGATAGCCCTCAACGCCCTGGTGGCCGGTGTAGAGGAGAAAGAACCAATGCCGGAAGCGGTAGGAGATGCCCGACCGGAAGGTGTTGCCGATCAGCCGATCGAGCTGGGCTGCCGTGGTGTTGTCGAAGTCGCCTTCCGGATACGTGTAATCCTTGCGCTTGTCGACGATCCACCACCCGGTCAGCCGCGAGTCGAACTGCCCGAAGGCGCGCTGCAATTGCGTGACAGCCTGGTCGACGAGGTCGTCATCCAAGTTGTCCGGGTCCGGCCCTTGGTAGGCATACGCCGCCAGCAGGGAGCCATCCTTGCACAGCAGCAATTCAGACGTCACGAAGTCGAGCCACGGCAGGATCTCCTGCTGCGGGTGCTCGGCCTCGTCCTTCTTGTACATGATCTCTAGCATCGGACACCTCGCCCATAGCCGACCGGCCGCTGCGCCCCCTTGAAGCGGTCTCGTACGTGCGGCTGGTAGTGGTCTGCCGTCTCGGCATACTTGAGATAGATGTCGATCACCTGCGGATCTTTCCGATACGCCCAGCGCAACACGGCGTGCATCACGATCCCCGCTGCCAACGGAAGCGGCGTGGTCGCCAGAAAGCACGCCAGCCCCACGCCCGGCCAGATCATGGCCATGGCCTTCAGGCCGATGCCGCCCGAGAGCATGGGCTTCTGCAAGGCGAGATAGGTGACGGACTCGCGCATCAGATCGAGCAGGCCGGAGGGATCAGCCCGGTGGCGGCAACGAGCGTGTAGGCGGCGACGGCGATCACGCAGCCCAGGAAGATGTATTGGCCCAATTCCGAGAGGTGCGCCTGCTTGTTGAAGTAGCCGATCACCCACAGGAAAATCGCCAGCACCGCGATCGCGCCCACGATCTGCTTGAAGTAGTTGATCAGGAAGCAGAAGGCCTGCATGCCGCCGGAGGCGGACTGCGCAGCCGCGGAGGCGGAGAAGACCGCCAGCACCGTCAGCACGACGATCTGGTGCGGTTTGAGCCTAAACTTCTTCAAGTACGTATTGACCATGTTCATCCACTCCTTTGACAAGACAGATTTGTTCCACCCGGCGCTCGATGCCGACTTCGTGGTTGGTTAGCATCCGGGCATGCTTCTTTGCGTAGACCACCAGATGGATCGTCTTTGCGAGGTAGCGCCGAGTCGTCCTGGCGTCGAACTGCGCCCCCGGCGGCAAAGACTGCTGAAATAGGATTTCGATGGCATCGAGGGCATCCTCGGCGCCATTCGCGTGCACCGTCGTGAGCGTGCCGTCGTGGCCACTGTTCATCGCGCGGATCAGGTCATAGGTGTCGTCACCGCGCGTCTCCCCCAGGATCAGGCGGTCTGGCCGGAATCGCATCGCCAGCTTGACCAGCAGGCGCGCCGTCAGCCCGGCCTGGTGGTTGGCCACCCAGGCCACATGATTGGGGACCGTGATGTTGAGCTCGCGGGCGTCTTCAATCGTGATGACGCGCTCGTGCGGCGGGACCTTGCCGAGGAAGGCGTTGGCGAGCGTGGTCTTGCCCGAGGAGGTGCCGCCTGCCACCAGCAGGTTCTTGCCTTGCCGGATAAAGAGTTCGGTCACCTTGTCGGCCTGCGCCTTGGTCAACATCTCGCGGGCCACCAGCTGCTCCAGCGTGGGCCGCTTGTCCGGGGGCAGGTGCTTGCGGATCGAGAAGGTCGATCCGTCGGGTGCCGTCGGTGCGATCGCGCCGGCAAAGCGCATGCCGTCGAGCGTCGCATCCACAATGGCGTCGGCCGAGGAGGCGATGGCATCCTTGCGAACCTGTTTCGCGATAGCCTGAATGGCGATCTGGATCTCGTGTTCTGCGAGCCGGAGTCCGGTATCTACCACCTTCCCGGCCCGCTCGACAAAGACGGCCCCGCCCGGGTTGACCATGATTTCGCTGACCGCCTCGTCCCCAAGGACGGGCAGAAGCGGTTTCAGGCTGCGGGCGATCGCGTCGGCGATGATGTTGGCTTGGATCATGGGAACCATGATCCCGCGCCGCCAGCGGAAATCGCCGGCGAATCCACCACTGAAATCGCCCGGACTCGGCCGTCAGGCGCCCGTCTGCAAGTTGGCAGCCATGACCCAGACGGCCGCCGCGGTCGCCAGGAAGAAGCCGCCAAGCACCAATGGCGTGAGCGTCAGCGGAGTGATGGGCACGAACATGGCCAGCCCAATCGCGAGCAGGACGAAGTGCATGCTCGAGTAGAAGAAGATGGGATTGTGCTGGCCGAAGTCATACCGCTTCTTCAGCCGTGAGCCAATGCCGTCAACAAACGCGGGCAGCGCAAAGCCAATAGCGGCCGTGAGATAGAGAGGCCCCAAGGCTAGGACTCGCCACAATACGCGGTACACCAGCATCCAGAAGCCGGCCACCCAATCGCGCAGCCAACCGGTCGCGCCCGCGGACAACGAGGGCCCACCCATCCGTTGCGGTTGCGTGAGTGTCACGCTGCGCTTGACCCAACCCGGCGCAACGAACCAGCGTTCGAACTTATCGTCGGCCCGGCGGGTCACCTCCCGGTCCTGACCGCCCCACCCAGACAGGAACCGCACTTCGGCAGGGCCGATCTGGAATGACTCGGGCGTCATGACCCCTGGCAGGATCATCAGCGCCACTAGAGGCGCCAGCAGCCACCAGAATAGGATGTGCTGGTTGAACTCGCTTTTCTCTGCGAAGAGGATCATCGAAGGCCTCTCAAGGCGAAGGCAACGGAGGCCGGCTCGGGGGCACCTCTCTGTCGCGGTACTTCCTGAGTAGGGTCTCGGCCATCACCGGAGTGAAAAACTGGTTGGCAAACCGCTCGATGGCCATGGTCTGGCCGAGTTCGTTGGGGACCCAGATGAGGTCATCCTTTCCATCCGCGAAATCGCTAAGGCTTTGATGGGCAGGGTTCCAGGTCTCGCCAGCTGCTGACGTGCACGTATGCTGGTACATGTCGCAGCCCTCCTCGATCCACGTATAGAGAAACCAGCCCATTGCGTCGCCGCCACGCCGTTCCGCCGCGAAATAGGCCGTCAGCGCCAGACGCACGGTCTCCCGCACTAGATATCGATCGTTGACCTTCCCATCGCCGACATACTGCAGAAAGCGGATTGTGAGGTCCTTGAGTAGCGGATGCGCGTACCAAACCTTCCGCGCCGCGGGCTGGACGCCAATCTCCGTGGCGAGCCGGACCAAGGGCGTGTATTCGTGTTTTTTAATCATTATTTTTTCTTCTTCTCTCTATTGCGCAATCAGTGGAAGGCGCCCCTTGTACAACGTGCTGCCGCCGAGGAAAGCAAAGTAATGTAGACCCGGCAATCTGGTCAACAGGTCCGGCGAGACAAACGGCGAGTCTGTATCTTCGATCGCTCGCCCTGTGCTGCCCCGAAACTCGGTGAAGGCGGTGGAGCTCTCGGAGGTATTGGAGAACGAAGTGGACTGCTTCCGCGCGATCGTGCTGCCGAAGCTCTCCGAAATCCACTTCGCTGTCTCGTAGTCCTTCACCCGCAAACAAATCACGTTGTTAAGGTTCCCGAGCATCTGGCGTGCCTTCTCCCGTGACCCAAGCCGGACGATAAAATCCGCCTCAGTCTGCGTCGCCATGAAGGCTTTGATGCCGGCGCCACCGCCCTTATTCAAAATCTGGATCGCTTGATCATTGGTCAGCTCCGCTGACTCGTCGGCCATAAGGTAGACGTCTGTCTTGCCGGTTGTGTTATAGATCGCGCCCGCCACAGATGCTAGATCGGCGAGAAAGACACTGCCGATCGCAGAGCCGATGATGCCGTCGGCGAGGGAGTTCGTTGCCATATACAACACGGCATTCTCGTTGATGATCTTCGCAGTGTCGTAAATCGGACGCGCGTCGCCAACATCCTCCGGGTTGGGAGAGAGCATTGCACCGAGCTCACCGGAACCAAGCTTCTCCAGGATCGGCTCCAGAACCTGGATCATCTTCGAGTAGTGCTCCTTCGAATGCAGAACCATGGCGACCAGTCCGTCGATGACCTCGTCGACGTTCTCCGCCTCGGCCCTGTATTTCTGGACCATGAGATCAAGGCGGCTCACTGCCCGGCCCGCCGCTCCGCCACCGGCACTCATCAAATCTCGGTCCCAGGACGCACCCTCTGCAGCGAAGAAGCGCTGTGTCAGCAACTGCTCGAGTAACGGCTCCACGCCCAGCTGTATATAGCGCCTCACTTTACGTATGTTCGGTCTCTCACCGCACGCAACCATCCCGGACATGACGCGAAACAATGACTTCCAGGCAAAGGACCGAAACGATTCATCCGCCTCGACGAGATTGGTGATGCGCGTAGCCGCCTCGCTGATATTGCCCCAGTTGGCGAGCGGATTGATACGGATAGACTTGGACGGATGCGCCGGGTGAAAGTAGAGGAACTTCCTCCCCGCCCGCTTGCACTCTGTTCGCAACCGACGCTCCCAGTCCTGATCGCCCTTTGGGTCCAGAACAATGAGCGCGCTTCCGGGAAGATCAATGATCTGCGTGGAGATGAGTTCGTAGAGGCGAGTCTTACCGCTCCGTGTGGTCCCGACGATCAAGGTATGGCCGGGAAGGGAATCCAACGGCAGACGAACCGGGATCTCCGCAGGTTCCATGCCGTGGATCCACGGTACGCCAATGGCATCCTCCTTCAGCAGGACGGAGTTCGGCGGTGTGATGTGCCGCACCACGCTGTTAGGAAGCCAGCGCGGCAATGTACCGAGTTCTTCGGGATTTCGGCTGAGAATCTCCCGAGCGAGTTCGGCGTGACGCTGTTTCCAGAGAAAGCCCCTCCCTAGCCAGAAGGCCCCCTGTTCCCCGCTGTCCGGGTCCCGAGGCACCCTCTCTCTTCGAGAATGCACCAATACCTCGCTCACCGCGAGCTTCTCGGCGCGCAGCACCGACAGCGAGATACGAAACCGATAAATATCGAGAGCCTGGTGCGCACGCAGCGCACCGAGGGCGAGCCCGAATGGCGCGCCGACCCACCAAAGGGGAGGCTGCGCCGCCGACAGGAACATCGCGGACCCAGCCCAGACGCCCGCGGTCGCGACGTCGTAGTTCGGGCGGAACATATCTCGATAGGAGCGCATCAGTTCGTCTCCTCCTCGAATAGCGCTTTGCCAACCCAGCGCAGGAGAATCAAGTGCGTGGTCGATTGATCCTTTACCAGGCCTCCCTCGACGAGCAGCTTCATCGCCGCTGCTTGTGACATTCCGTAGCGACCGAGTGCCTTCTTCGGGAAGTGAATATTGTCTTCGTTAAATTGACACTCGATGCGGATCTTTGCTATGTCCTTATCGACTCGGATGGCTTTCAGCAAATCACTAAGTAGCGGGCTCAGTTGCTGCATCGACGGCGCGGCAGCAGGATTAAAGGCCACCGTACTTTCAGCCTGACCAGCCGAGGAGGCGGGTGGTGGCGCCGGCGCCGCCGGCTGGACTGGTGCCCGCGGCAATTCTGGGACGCGTGTCGGCACCACCGCCTCGGGCAAGGCGAGGATTTCGCTCAGCGAGAGTTGGGACTGGCCCAGTTGATCAATACGCCTAGCTCTCTCCCTCACGTCGATCTCAAACGCCTTGTCCTGAGCCACTCGCACGACGCGGCATAGCGGCGACTCGACCGCGATCTTGCCGCGAACCGGAAGGATCGAGTCGACCATCGCTGCGATCACCGACTCCTCGAAATCTCCCCACAAGCCCGGTTCAAAGAAGCGACCTGCGATCAGCGCCGCCACCATTCGAGACGGTGCACGGACAGAAGGATTCCAGGACACCGTGAAGTTTTGCACTCCAGCCTCCTCCAACGCGCGCGCCAGCGATACCTGGTTCATCGGCGACCAGCGCCTTCCGGCCACCGTCACGATCGCAACGGCTTCAAGGATCGCCGGCACGGATGCGAGCGCCGCTGCGAATCCACCGTAGCGGTACTGCGGGTCCAAGGCCCGCCTCATCTCAGCAGTATGACTAGGGGCGAAGATCGCATCGTTCGCCAAGCGGAAGGCCATCATTCCGCTGATCACGCCGAAGCGCAACGCGCCGCCGTGCTCGCAGTACGCGTCTCGCGCGAGAGGAAGGGACAGCACACACATCGCCAAGCGGTCCAGCAACGGCTGCACATGCCGGTCAAATTGCGCTCGGTTGAATCCGGACGCAGATTGCAACGTATCCAAGAGGTCGCTGCCAAGAGAGGAAAGCAGCGTAGCGGATGACTGATATGAGAGTTCCATGGCTACCCATCTTGCCGCTCTTTGATTTCAGTCAGTCGACGATTCCCACGCCAATTCCATCACGACTTAGCGACACGCTGTGTACTTTTCTTTGGCTTTGCATTGAAGATAGGACAATATGCTCGGCGAATTTTTTGATCAAAATTCGCCACTTCGACTTTGCAGCAGCTGGCATGAGGCGGTCGAAAATGTTCAATCCTAGATGGCCCACGCTGTCGGAGGTTGTCCCACGTGGGCACAATTTATTCCCGTTAAGTCTTTGATTCCAAAAGAGCCAAAAGATTCAGTCGGCCAATAAATTGCTCAATTTTGGCCGGCTAAACATGCCGATTCTGGGTTCTGCACGGACAGCGACTCTCGGCTCCTCACCGAGCAAATTCCAAGTTTTCCCCACTCGCGTGGGGCCTCCCACAAAATCTTTTGGTATTTCGCTAGCATTCAATAGTTGCATTTGCTTGTTCGTGGGTGACCATCGAGAGGGGACAAGTGGATGGTAGTTTTGATTGTGGAACGGAGGATTTATGCTTAACAGAATGAACGGCAGGTTTGAGCTACCCGTAGACCTGGATCTCCCTCCCGAGATCAGAGGTGAGGTATACGCACTCTGTGCAGAGATCTTTGCCACGAAGAGACGACTGGCAAGGGAGGTGGTTGAGCTGGGCCTTTCCCTTAGAAAGCTAAAAGCTGTAATGGGTGATAAGTTTGAGGACATCGCCCTTGACACTCTAGGCTTCGCCCGTACTTCGCTTTATAGATACCTAAAGGTGGCATCCGTCTACCTGGTCGCGAGCAACGGCATGGAGGATCCCAGCGTTCTCCGCGACGCTACGACCGTCACGGCCTTCCAGTTGCTCGACGGAGCGAGTGAGGAGATTCTCTGCGAGGTTAGAGAACGGGCCTCACGCGGAGAGCCAATCAATGAAGCCTTGGTGAAGGACCTGATGAGTACCCAGGCGCGCCTTGAGCAGAGCCTGGCTGCGGCCCAGGAACAAATCAAGGTTCAAAAGCACGAGCATGCCGAGGTCGAGCGCGAGTTGAGCGCGAAGATTGATCATCTGGAGAACGAAAAGACTGCGAGCAGATTGGCAGAAAGCCAAACTGCAAACATCGCTGCTGAAGCCCAACGCCGCGCCGATAGCCTTACGGAGGACATACTGGCACTGGAGGAATCAATTCGGACCCTTCAAGTTGAAGCGGATCGTGTAAAGGCCGAGCAGACAGCAGAACGTCAACCGGGTCGCCCGCTGACTGAGCAAGAGATCGTCGCTATCCGTAGTGCGGAGCTTGATCGAATCAAGCACGAGTTGGCCAAAGCGACTCAAAAACTTGCTGACACTGAAGCGACGCGAAGGCAAGTCGAGGACGAGATGGCCCAAGCAAAAAGCGCGAACGACGAAGTTCGCAACCTGCAGTCCGACTTCCAGACGTTTTGTGGCTCCCTATCCAAGACGCTCGTTTTTAAGACTACCTTGCTGAGCGCTGAGTCGAAGCAGGTGCTCGCCGCGATGACCGAGAACCTGACCGGCATGCTACACACCATCGATCAATATTGCGGCAGGGGGAAAAATGGATCGCATCCCTGAAGGATTTGCTGACGACGTGGCGGCGCAATTGGTTCGCGGGGAGATCCAGAGATCGAACAGAGCAGTAGTTAGGGCGCTCATTACCGCCGCTTATGCTGGGGAGGGACCCGCCCCGGACTTCATCGGAGTAACAAGGAGCACGCTCCAACTGTTCGCGGAGGCATCTCCGCGCCAACTCGATGCTGTTTATCAAGTCGGACTCCCCCTATGGGACTTCACGCTCAGCGGTCGTCAATTGAATAGCGTTCTCACTGGGAGCGTCGTTGTTCGGACTTTCGCGGGTGATCCGGCCGCTCAAGCAGTACCCCAACTCGTCCTCAGCGAGGTACAAAAGGCAAACAAGGCGATTATTAAGGCACTGGTCACCGCATCACGGCATTGCGACGGTCTAACGCCGGAGTTGATAGGGGTACCGCCGGATACGCTCGACCTGTTGGCAAGAGTGAAGCAGAGTCAATTGGACCCCATCGATAGAATTCCAGCCCCGCTGTGGGTCTTTCGATTCGCCACACCGGCCGCTTTGGCCAGATCACTGCTTGACGGGGAGATCGGAGCGATGGCCATGACGCACC
This sequence comes from Cupriavidus sp. CuC1, assembly GCF_044627735.1. NCBI lineage: Bacteria > Pseudomonadati > Pseudomonadota > Betaproteobacteria > Burkholderiales > Burkholderiaceae > Cupriavidus > Cupriavidus sp. CuC1. Next base: position 23,208 of record NZ_JBIUHC010000064.1, read on the forward strand.
GCTTCCTAGCGGGCTTTAACGTTGGGATCCCGCAATGAAAGAGACACCCGTAAGCCGCGTCAAAATGCGCCAGGCACGAATGCTATGCTTGATGGGGGCTCGGGCCGTCACCATCACGTCGGCCACCGGTATCAGGCTCTCCGACGCGCGTGACATATACAAGGAGATCAACGGCACCGCGTCCCCCTCAGGGCAGACACCGCACTCCCTGGACTGGTACACCGAGCGTCCAGCACGGCAACTTCAAGCCAGCATTCTCCTGAGGCTCTACGCTCGCGCCACCCAGCGCGGGTACTCGGCCCAACAGGCATTCATCGCGACGTACGAGGTGTATTCGAACATCTATGGGGGAGCTAGTGGCCGGCTGCATACGCAGCGCCTGGTGGATCCCGAGCGTGCCCTCTATCTTGTCAAGCGCTCCGGTGACTTTGGCACCCTTAGTGCGGCAGGTGTTGGAGAGCCGGTTGCCATGCAGGCTTGCCGCTCCTGCGGTCTAGAGGTTCTCGGCGCAGTACGTGAACCATCCTTCATTTGCCCGCATTGCAAGTCCGAGAGTTAGGCCGCCGTTCCTCACCGGTAGCGCCACGCCCCGTTGGGTGCGTGGCGCTGGACAACGAGGACGTTAACGAACGTTTGTTCGGGACGATAGAATGGCGGCATCTTCCCTGCATGCATTTAGATCGCGGTCGTTATCGAAACGCTCAATCCGCACGCCGGCGGCCTGAAGGACACTCTCCAACTGAAGATCGCGCGCGGACATACCTCCGGCCGTCCATGCGCGTCGCGACACCACGGCCCGCTGCCGAAGGCGATCCCGCCTCTGCTTATCTGAGGCCTGCACGAGAACGATCCGCCAGCTAGAATCGAGCAACACCAAATGCGATGGGCTCGACGGTAAGCCGTCCAGGACCACACGAGGCCTTGCCATTGCCAGCTCGACCACCGCCGCGGCAACATCGTCTGGCAACGGTCTCCCCGGATCCGCCTCTCGCAGCCTGGCCATCAGCCGCACCGAGATATCGCTAGGTTGCATTCCCATTCTCGCAAGCCTTCGCAGCGCTCCGATACTGATATGCCAGTAACCTTGCTCGGCCAGTAGCTGCCCAACGGTGCTTTTGCCGGCACCGTGCAATCCAATCAGGCACAGGCGGCTCATCGGCTACGCCGCACGGCCGAAGGCTTCAGCGTGCACGCCCCCCCGGAACTTTGAGAGTGTAGCAATCATGGTCTCGATGTCCTTTACTAGGCCCTGCTCCAGCAATCGTTCAAACACTGATGGATCGGTTCGCCGTAAGGCGTTGAGCGTCGCCCGCGCGTCCCGTAGGTTGTCCGTCGCGTCGCCGATGTACTCGAGTGATCTGATTGGGTCCACAACCTTCTCCTATCAGGTTGACGTTGCCATTTGAGTTTCCCGTATCGCTTGTTGACCACTATCTTCGCCGTTGTACGACTAGAAACCCGTGCAGTGGCGACTCCCGCCCGGTCATAATTTTTAAAGATTGGAGCGAACGAGCGCCCACACTTCCCGCCAGTCCACCGCGTCGCTGACCACCCACAGGACCATGAACACCCCCACAAGGCGCGCACAGGTCCAGCGGCGGCGCATCGACGGCAGCAGCTTGCGGTCAAGCATTCTCTAACTCACGCGGGACAGGTTACCTTGCAGGACGCCGACAGACTCCATGTCGGAATACCGAACCTCTTGGGCGACCAACGTTCCGCCATTGCGCAGCGATGCCGTCCCGACCTCTTCCGCATCGATATGGCCCCAGTTCACCAGTAGCTCCGTCGCGGTCACCGTCGTCGTCCGGACAGTGCCGAGGTTGAACAGTCGCTTCACCGTGATCACTGCGCCTATCTCCGCGCCTTCGGCGAGGATCAACGTGCCATCCGGAATGTCAATCCTTCCTTCCGGGACGCTACCGGCTAGATATAGGCCACCCTCACGCACATCGACGTCACCTCTGATCACGCAAGTGCCCTTGAGGACGTGGCGAATATCTTCGGCCTGATGGTCGATCACCAGCGTCTTGCCATCGATGCGATAGCCCGGTGTCGCTGCGTCGGTGGCGCCAGGGCACTCAGCACTGGTCGCAGGCTGCGCAGGAACAATGGCGGCGATGTTCGGTAAGGGACTGACGTTGTTCATTTCGCGGAAGATGAAGGTTGGGATTGAAGCCGGGCGGCTTCCGCCGTGGCGTTGGCCCCCTTCTCTGGGTGACCTTGCGGCGTTTCCTTTGTCGAGGCAGGATTCGCGGGCTTCGTCGCCGGCGCAGCCGCGCCCTTCAATGTCACCTTTACGCCGGCGGCCTCATCTCCAGCCTGCATGCTCCTGGCAGGCCGCCCCTGATTCCCGGCATTCGGCGGAGGCGCGGGTAGCGGTAGCGGTAGCGGTAGCGGAATCAATGCCCCATCGCCGCTTGCTGCTGGCATCGCGGGCGGCAATGCGACAGCACGGGCGGGCGGCGTGGATGCATCCTTTGCTGCGGGCAATTGCGCCGGCTCATAGGCGGGCGTGGGACTCAGTGGGGCAGCAGGCGCTGGTGTGGCGACCGCTGTACCAGGCTCGGCGGGAGCGGGACGCACGTTCGACAGAGGTTGGCCCCCTGCAGCGCCTTCATCTTTTCGAACATCGGATGCAACCACTTTCCCGGCGGCGCCATCTGACGCCCCTGCGGGAATCCCCGGGGCCGCCGCAGTCGGTCGTGGGGTCGCTACCACCTGCTGACGGCTCTGTTGCTGGCTATGCTCGAGATACTGCTGTCCGCCGATTCCAACAAGCACCGGTATTGCAAGATAGGCGTACACGCCGTTCTGCGCTCGGAAACGCGACCACCACTTCAGGACACGCACCAACCGCTGTCGCATGGGCGCGGTTGGGTTGCGCGTCACCTCACGCTTGTCGCGCGTCTGCGGAACTTCTTCGCGTTCAGATTGCCCTACTTCGGTAGGGTGAGAAGCCGGCACCCTCGCTACAGTTTGCGAGCCGATGAGGGCGGCGATGCTGGGGCTGAGGTCGATTTGCATGGTGGTATTGAACGCGAAAACGTTGCCACCGTGGGACTCAAGTTCTCCCCAAAAATATGCGTGTTTCGATGTCGACGCCAGCTCAATGCACTGCTTCACTGATTAGAAGAGGGCTCGCAAAGAGGCGGGCCCATGACCTTGCCACCGAACGTTGAATCGCTAGTGCGCCCAGCGTATCCCACCATCCGTTCGCTACCAGAATAACCGGGGTGCCGTAGTGAAGGTGATAGAGCGGAAGCGATGTGCTGCCCTCAAAGCAAACAAGCAGACTCGCGAACTGGCCCGCGACGTCGATCACGCTGCCTGCTCTCGCGTAATCAGCTGGGTATTCCTCGACCAGCGGAATGGGTGCAATTGCCGACGTGAAAGTGCCCTCAGGCAAATGCCAAACGCCCTTGCGCAGAGTACCGCCATGCATCCGGATGCCGCCAACCAGGAGGTGCTGGCCGGGCTGCAATGCCGTCCTCAGATTGCGCATGGCTGCGAGCGGCAAGGCGCCGAGCCAGTTCTCCGGTGCGATCACGACTGGAGCCTTCGCGCTTCGCACGGTGTCTGCGAGTCGGATCATCGCAACCGCCGCCTCCTCGAAGGTGCGGGGCACCGGCGGGGCGGAGCGGAATTGCAGCGCAAGCCATCCGACCACAGCCTTCGGCGGATCCGATATCGCCCGCAGGTTAAGGGCAACGGCAAGCAGCCCGCTTGCCAACAGGCACGTGGCCAACATACCCCTTCCCGCGCCGCCGACGTGTCGCCAACCTACGATGGCCAGCGCGACGGTCACATACAGGGCGACTCCGATGTATCCGCTAGCAGGGAATAGCCACCCTGCCGCAGCAAGCGGCGGCAATGGCAGCCAATAGGCGAGTGGCGGCAATGACGGCATGAGCAATTGCATCGCGCAGCGAAGCCACCAAGGTCCAGGCACAAGCGCCGGCGATGCCATTATCATTGCATAGCCGAACTGGACAAACACCGCGAGCCACCACGGTGCGCCCGACAGGTAGGCCGATGCAGCAACACACCACGCGACCCCTAGATACACCGGAAATGCGCGGGCATATCGGGCCTTCGGGGATTGCCTGTCCGTCATCCATGGCAAGAGGGCATATGCCATACCGCTCACCGGTGGCAATGAGATAGCCACCCCGAAAAGTAGACAGCGGATACTGGCGTTGGCGTGCTGACGTGCACGTTCGATGTTTGGACTCATACCGGCATCTGACCACGTAGCCCATCGGAGATCAGCGCCGAATAGGTTGTGAAGTGCGGGCGGAATTGGGATTCTCCATCTCGTGCAAACGGGGTTACCCGGCGAATTTTGAGCAAATTATTGGCCGTTTTGTCGCGGTGGCACTTTATCAATCAATGACTTACGCTAGATTTTCTTGCCCACGTGGGCAATTTCCTCGATGTGGAGCACGCCGGGCTGCCGTCAGCGTACAGCGCTCGATTGGCAAATCAAGCACGTTTTAGCAATGTACTTGGCAGCGCCTGGCCGCGCATCTCACGCACGATTGAGTGGCATCCACCTACACAAGGAAGAATCACGATGACCCTCACTGCCATTCACACAATCCAGGACGGGCTTGCGAGTGGCCCGGGCACGGAGCCGGACGAACTGCTGGAGGCCGCCGAAGAGTCGCGCGTCGCGCTGGCGGCCGAGGCCGCGGAGGCCGCCGGCGGCAACGCGGTCTCCGCATCGGCTGACAGCGCTACCGACCAGGCGCGCGCGGACGATCTGATTCGTCGCGCCAGCGCACAACGCGAGCGCGGCAAGCAGGAACTCAAGCGGAAGATTGCGGGTATTCCATCTGTCCAACAGCACGTGGTCCTCAACGATCAAGTGGTGGCCTCGTCATTCACCCGCTTCTTCTACATCATCGACAAGGGCGCCGAGCTCATGCGCCGCCGTGGAGACGCGATCATCGGCGAAGACCGCGCTGCCAAGCTGCGTGAGCAGCTCCAGGCTCTCATTGCAGACGTCGAGGTGGAGGTGCGCAAGAACCTGGAGGCCACGCAAGCGCTTGTCGCCGCCGACGCCTATGAAGATGGCGCAATCGACGTAACCTACACTGCGCCGACGTATGAGGACACCATCCAGATCCGCTCCCGTGAAGGTCTCGCACTGCAGCGCGTATTCACGATGTACGACCAGTTGCTGGCGTTGATGGTCAACCTCGAATGGAACGGCAAGATCGACCCCAACGAGGTCGACCAGATGCGCTATCAGGCCAAGCAGAAGATTCGCCCGATCTTCCGCTTTGCCGCCCGGGCCAATATCGGCATGAACACCTCACGGGCCAGGAATGCCAGCGGCCAGGTTCCGCGCGGCCGCCGCCGGGCCACGGACGCCAATGCAAAGGGCGACGACGCCATCGTGGAGGCCGTGAGCGGTCTTCAGTCGAGCCTGGCGGAAAGCGCGGGCGCCGGCGATACCGACGCAACGCTACTCGCCGAGATCTGATGGCGTGCGACGAACGCCTGCTCGCGGGCCTCAACCCCGAGCAGCTCGAGGCGGCGCGCTGCCGCACCCACTGTCTTGCCGTGGCCTGCCCCGGCTCCGGCAAGACCAAGACCCTGGCCGCGAAAGCGGCCTTTTTGCTGTCGGACGGCGCCTCGACCGTCACGGCCGTCACCTTCACGCGCGACGCCGCGCTGGAATTGCGCGAGCGCATCGTCGCCATCGCCGGCGACGCGGCCAAGCCGCGCCTGCTCGTCGGCACCTTCCACTCGATCGATCTGCTGATGAGCTTCCCCAAGGGGCGCAGCGGCTTCGGCAGCGCCATCCTGGCGGACATGCGCTCGCCCTATGGCGACCGCGCCTGGGACATCGTGCGGGAAGGCGAGCGGCGCTTCTATCTGCGGCGGGCCATCGCCCAAGCCGGCCTCGAGATCGAACTGGACGAGGCCACGCGCCTGATTGAGGACGCCAAGGCGGCCGGCAAGGGCCACGGCCTCGCGGACGCGCACCTTGAACTGCTGGAAACCTATCAGCGCATCCTTGAGCGAAACGGTCAGGTGGACTTCCAGGACGTTCTCCTGAAGACCAACGAAGCCCTCTTCTCTGGCGCCATGACACCGCTGCCGGTCGACTACCTGCTGATCGACGAGTTCCAGGATACCGACCTGGTGCAGTATCGCTGGGGCGCGCATCACGGCGCCGCCGGCAGCCAGATCACCGCCGTGGGGGATGACGATCAGTCGATCTATGCGTTCCGCCGGGCGCTCGGCTATGAGTGCATGCAGATGTTCACCAAGGAATTCCAGGCGAGCACCATCCTGCTGGGCATCAACTATCGGTGCCGCGACCAGATCCTGGCGTCCGCGGGCAGGATGGTGCAGGCCAACCTCGGGCGGATCCCCAAGCTTCTGCAGGCGGCCAAGGGCTCGGGCGGGCGCGTCGAGTGGGAGCGCTTCAGCGACTTCGACTTCGAGGCTGAAGCCTGCGTCGACGCCATCGCCGCCGCGGGGACGGATGGCGCATCGTTTGCGGTGCTCACGCGCGCCAACCGCCGCCTTGACCTGATCGAGGCCATGCTGGTATCCCGGCAGATACCCTATCGGCGGGCGGACGGCGAGTCCGTCCTGGACAAGCCAGAGGTGGCGCTGTTCGGCGCCGTCATCGACACCGTGGCCACGCAGAGTGCCCGGGCCGTCGACCAGGTGCTCGGCTGGGCCGGCTTGTCCGAGGACAACCTTGCGCAGATCCACCAGCTCTTCGGCAATGCCATCCGGATCGGCGCGAAGCAGGATTTCGAGACCACTACCCTCTCCCCGGACGGCATTGCCACCTGGAAGGACTTTGCCAAGCGCCATCAGGCCTGGTCCTCCCTGAACAAGGAGGGCCTGTACCACCTGATGCTGCTCGGGATTCAGGAGTGGCTCTTGCTGCATGCGAAGGACGACCGGACCAAGCGCATGCTGGAGGTCGCCGCGGCCATCTACCACCCCGCCGGCAAGGGCCCGAAGGAGCGGCTCGACGAGCTGCGCCTGGCTCGCCAGAAGAAAAAGAAGGATGAATCCGGGCACCGCGCGGTGCAGGTATCGCTGATGACCGCCCACAGCGCCAAGGGGCTCGAGTTCGATCGGGTCTGGATTCTCGGCGCCGAGGAGGAGGCGTGGCCCTCGAAACACGGGTCGCTGGAAGAGGAACGGCGCCTGATGTACGTCGCCATGACGCGGGCGCGCGAGCAGCTCTGGATCAGCGCGGCCGGCAAGCGCCGCACCAGCCTGTTCGTCGCTGAGACCGGGATTGAGCGGGCGCCGGAAGGCAAGTACAAGACGTCGAGCCGGCCAAGCGCTCCCGCCGGGGAAGTGCCCAGCTCCTAGCCGACGCGGTGTTCGTCCGCCAATTCCTGCGCCGTCTTGCGCGGGATCCGCAGCGCACTGGTCTTGACCGCGCCATACGCCATCAGCACCGGCGGCAAGACGGCCAGTTGCTGGTCCCGATCAATGCGGCCCTCAAATCTGGCCACATACAGGCAGCCATAGGCCTCGTCGAAGCGGCGCAGCAGCCGATACAGACGTGCCCCTTCCCCCGAGACCATCCGCAACGCCACCTCGGCGTAGATCACCGTGGTGGTCGTCGGGTGGATGGCGCGGCAGCGAGCGTCCAGCAGATCGATCTCCGTCTCCAATTGATCCAGGTCCCGGCGGAGGGCCTCCAGGTAGCCACGCAGTTGCGCGAAGGCTCGCATCTTCGTGGCCAACAGGTGAAAATCCCGTCTGACCAGGCGGCACACCAGCGCCGTCCGCAGCTGGAAGGTCGCGCGTGATTCAACGGGGGTTCGCACCTCTTCGATCCGATGCGAATTTTTGATGACGAGCGAGGGATTCTGGTCCATGGCAGCATTATTAGGGCTTCGCTCGTACCCAGTCAGGGCGAAACCGGCTTGAAATTGCACGCGACTCGCCGCTTTCCTTTGCCGGCGCTACGCCTTATGATGAATCCACTCTTCAGCCGTGCAAGCGGCAATGTGTCTCCAGCAAAACAGCACAAGATTCGGCGCGGACTTGCTGGGTGACTCACAAAATTTGGGCGTTTTGTCGTGCCGGCACCCTCGCCTCTCCGGGTTGGGTTCGCCTGCCCACACGCCGCGCCCTCCCCTTCGATTGTCGCCTCAGGCCATTCCGGCCCGCCTTGGCGTCCCTTCACTTCCCTGCAAATCAACATGGAAATCCTCGCCGTGCTGATCCTGGCCGTGCTGATCCTCGCTTGCGCGACACGCAACCGGTCCGATCACAACCCGCAAATCGATCCATTCTTCTTCTCACACGACAAGGACAGCATGGATGACGAATAACAGCTGCCGACGCAGCGGAATGGCCTAGCCATTCCAGTGCACAGGCACACGGACTTCCCAAGCCTCTCCGAGGCACACATGAAGATCCACCGGATTTTGCTGGTGGATAAACCGTTACGGCGATGCCGTCATGGAGAGAAAATCATGGAGAAGTCCATCCTGTCGGACCGACTCAACAATGGCACCGCGCGACTGAATATCTCGGGCCGCATCCGCAGTGGCACCAAGCTGCTCACCGCGGCCGCCGCCAAGAACCCCAAGGCCGTCTCCCTCTTCGCCCCGGCGCTCGCCGGCCAACAGAAGTTCAAGGATGCCGAAGCGGCCATCGCCGCGCAGTGCAACATCGCCTATCCCACCCGTCCCGTGAACACGCCCCACTTCAACGTCTCCGGGGCAGACTTCGAGATGCCGGAATTTGCCCGGTACATCCTCGACACCTACGGCGAGCAGCGCGAGGACGACGTAACCCGTCTCTACCGCTTCCCGATCGTCTTCCACACCGATCAACTGCTCGACTTCTTCCCGCATGCCTTCAAATCTTACAGCGGCGCGGTCAACTACGAGTCCCGCTATGGCAAGGACGGCAAGCGCTACTGCATGTACCGCGAGCCGGTCACCCCCGAGCAGGTCCAGCAGCAACGCGCGCAGCGGATGAAGTTTCATCCCCGGCGCGAATTGGTGCCGCGCGGCGAGTGCATGCCGGATAGCTGCCCCGAGTATCTGCAAGGGCAGTGCAAGTTCCGCGGGGAACTGCAGTTCTATATCCCCGGCATTCCGACCGTTGGGCCCGTATCGATCGCAACCACCAGCCAGTACGCCGCCGAAGGCATCTTCACCGACCTGATGCGCATCAAGGCCGCGCTGGGCACCATCCCGCGCTTCAATCCGTTCCAGCCGGGCAAGCCGATCTACTGGCTCACCAAGGTGCAGGAGACGCGGACGTACTACGACGACCAGGGTGCCAAACGCCTGGGTATGCAGTGGGTGCCCAAGCTCACCGCGGATCTGGACATGGCGAAGGCACTGAGCCTGAACACCGCTCCGGCGCTGTCGCTCGGCTTGGCTCCCGCCGCCCCCCAGAGCTGGCTGGCCGAGACCACGCCCGGTCGCCAGGCTACCGAGATGCCGACAGACGGCAACACGCCGTCCGCCACGCTGGCGGCCGATCCTCCGGGCGACTACGACGCCGAGCTGCAAGCCCGGGTCCTGCGTGCCGTCAACGACAGCAACGGCGACCCCGAACTGATCAGCCAGTGGGCCACGCGGCGGTATGGGCAGGATTGGTCCCGCACCAATGCCTCGCTCGACGCCGTCCATACCGTCTTCCGCAACCTGGGCAACGACGGTGAGTACGTCAACGCCCGCCTGCGTTTCGAGATCGCGGCATTGGTGAGCGGCGTCGACGAGACCCTGCGCAAGCAGTACTTCAAGGCGAAGCTGGGCAACGGCTGGACGCACAAGATCGACCAGTTGGCGACCGCCACCGGCGAACTCGAGGCGCTGGCCGAGCGTGGCGCGAACTATGCCAGCAGCTTGATGCTGAGCTTCCTGGACGACCTGCAACTCCCCGCCTAGCGGTCCGCGGTGGCACACACCGCCAACCCCGTGCCGGCAATCGGCACGGGGCGCTCAACCTATTCCATCGAGAGGTAATCATGACCGCAATCTTCACGGTGCTGCATGTGCGCCAGCATGACCGCAATCGGGTCCGCCTGTGCACGACGCTGATCGCCGCCGAGACCGACACAGAGGCCGAGACCATCTGGCGGCTCTGGGCTGCGAGACTGCTCGAGGCCAAGCTGCTGCGACACGCCTTTATTAATGCCAACGCAGGCGATCGCGTCAAGCTGTGCAGTGCGTGCGACATCGAGATCCTCGACGTCGATGCCTTCGAGCACTGGCGCCAGATCGCAATCAGTCCATTCCACGAGGACGGCCAGCATTGCCCGGCTGTCTGGAGGGAGATCCACAACGAGATTAAGTTGGAATACGAAGCCCAGCACCGTCAGGAGGACGAGGCCAAGAATGGCCCCTTCGACGATACCTTCAACCAGAATCTGGCGAGGGGCGAGGAAGTCCGCCCCTTTAACTGGACCGCGCAGGATAAGTCCGACGCAATGGATGGGAAATGTCCATTCTGCGGCCTGACCGACACTTGCGACGATTGCGAGTCAGCGGGATCGGCGAGCACACCCTGTGCCGCGATCCTCTAAACAATCGCGCGTGCCTTCGTTGGCTTACCGCGCCCTCCCCCGACGTTCGGGGGCTTTCTCTTACGCGTTTTCCTAGCGCGCAACGGAAAGCTGTTCCCTCACTTTCCATTCGCCGCGTACGCGGCAGGTAAGGAGGAACCTCCATGAAAATCGCTCACATGAGTGATCTGCATTACTCCGCAAAAAATCTCGCAGAGTCCAACCGCTGCTTTGGCGCTGCGGTCGACCATGCGATCGAGACCGGCGTGCAGGCGGCAGTCATCACCGGCGACGCCACCGACCATGCGCTTGACGCCCACGAACCGGCCTTCCGGGAACTGGCCAAGCAGATCCAGCGGCTGGCCAATCACTGCCCGGTCCTCATGCTGCAAGGCACCTTCTCGCACGAGCCTCCGGGCTTGCTGCGCGTCCTGGAACTGGTCGGCGCACGGCATCCCATTGCCATCGCGGACCGGATCGGCCAAATCGCCCTGGTGCAAGGCCAGTGGCACAGCAACGGGTTGACTTGGGACGCGCCCGCCGATCTGGTGGTCACGTGCTTGCCGACCGTCAACAAGGCAGACCTGATCGCCACGGTTGGCGCGGAACACGCCGCTGCCGAGGTTGGCCAGGCGCTCCATCAGCTGCTGACCCTGTTCGGGTCCGTCAATGCCCGGCTCTTCGCGCAAGGCGTGCCGACGCTGCTGATCGGCCACGGCACGGTGGACGGTTGTCTGACCGAGCACGGCGTGCCGATGGCAGGCCAGGACCACGAGTTCAATCTGGGCTCACTGTTCCAGGCGAACACCGATGCGGTCGCACTTGGCCACATCCATAAGCAGCAAGAGTGGCGGCGCGAGTTCGCCGGCAGACGGCAGCTGATTGCCTACGCCGGCTCCATCGGACGCTTTCACTACGGCGAGGATGGCGACAAGTCCGCCCTGATCTGGGACATCCGACCCGGCCAGGCCGTGTATGCGGTCTTCGTGACGCCCGCACGGGTCACGCTGGAACTGCAATTCGATGGTCCGCCCGACCTGGAGGCGATCCGCGAATTCGGCCAGCGCTGTGCCGGCGCCTTCGTGCGCGTGCGCTACCTGGTCGACGAGGAATACCTGCAGTCGGTGGACCGCGCGGCGATCAAGGCAGCGCTGCAAGGCGCGGCCGAGGTGAAGCTCGAGGGCAAGACCCTGGTGGTCGAGCGCCAGCGCGCGGCGGGGATCTCTACTGCCGCAAGCCTGGACGACAAGGTCAAGATGTGGTGCGAGCAAACGCAGTCACCCTTCGAGCCCTTGTGCGACCGGCTTCAGGCCCTGTCAGCCGAAGCGCCTGAGGCTATCGCCAGCAGCATCATCCAGCGTCTCAAGACGCGGGAAGCCGCGCACGACACCGCCGACGCGCTTGGCCAGGTGCCGGTACCCGCCACCCACAACCCGACCGCTCCGGTACCGCCGACGATCGATGCCGAAGTCCCTTCCTGGGTCACGGACGACCTGTTTGCCTAACGGCACCCACGGCAAGATCTGGCTTCCACAGCCGGTTCTGCCCAACAACCCCATCAAACATGCCACAACACAAGGACCAACGCAGGATCCGTCCCAACCATGAGCCGGGCGCCCTGCCGGTCAATCGCCTCGTCGAGGTGACTGCCGAATGGCCGCCAGAAGGCACAAAGCTCGAGGCCTAATGGGACGACACCTACTGGAACAGCTGGGTGACACCGCTGTTCCCGCTCGCGTCCGTGCATCGGATCGTCGATCTGATGCCGGGCGTCGAATACCACGAAGCCGAGGATGCCGTTCTGATCCACAGCGGAAACGATATTGAGCAGTTCCACCCACTCTCCATCGAAGTGAACGGCCAGCCGATGACCGTGTATGTCGTCGGGGCCGGCTTCTGCTGGGAGCTGGCGACGTGAGCACCCAGCCAATTCGAAAGAGACTCGAAATGACACAACAGGAACTCATTGCCGAGAACGAGCGGTTGCGCAAGTTGCAAGAGCAGCAGGTGACCGCGTTGAAAGCAGTTTGGAAGTGCTACACAGCGACCCAGATTGGCCATGCGCGTGTCGGGAGTGCCGTCTGGTTGGTCGCAGAGGCACTGGATGAAGCCGGCGTCCGCCGTCAGCCTGAAGGCGACGCGGCAGAGGCCAGCCGCCGGCACCACTGAGCCACCGCGGTCAGCCCATCTAACCACACTTGCGGGTCCGCATCCGCAAGGGGCGGGCTCCGCGCCACACCGAGGAGATTCCGCCATGGATCTGAATGGCATTACCGCCGAAATGATGGAGTCCGCAGCCCAATACCCGGACCTCGACAGCGCGCTGCAACCGCTCCAAGCCGCAGCGGGCATCACCAGCGGCGACACCGCCGGTCTGTTCTTCAGTTTTATGGATAGCGAGAACAGCCAGTGGTTCGAAGCCTCGCCGGCCCAACGCCATGTCTGGCTCCGGCAATGGCTCGCGCTGGAACAACGTCACACATCCCCGCAACGGTAGTCACACCCCCAACCCACATCGCCTGCCCCACGGCGGCGCCTCAACCGCTCGCTGCTGTCACCTCTGGCGGCGCTTTCTATTTGTCCACGGAGAACAATCCATGCATCGCACAAGCCGCCTGTTCGCAGGCTTCACCGCAACCCTGCTTCGCATGCTCTTTATCTTCTTTCTGCATGTCGGCATTTTCTTCATCTTCCTCGCGGCGCTCCTGCGCAGGCGCGCTGCCTTTCGTCAACGGGCCGCCACAACCGTGGCCAGCTGGCCTGTTCTGGGCTCGGCAGTCAACACGGCAGATCGCGCTGCGCAAACGGCAGCGCGACTTCATGCCGAGACAGCGAACGAATGGGCTGCGCGCGTTGCGCGCCTGGTCGACGAAGGCGATCTGGAAGCCGCGGCCACCGCGGCTTACGTGGTCGGCCGCTACGGCGCCGAACTGTCACCGGCCGTCGCCGCGCACGCGTCTCTGAAAGCGGCATTCGAGCGAGGTACCGCCGACGCCAGACAGGAAGCGGCGGAACGCGGGGCAACCCGCGTTCTGGTGCCAATGACCCGGTAAGCGGCAGCCCTTTTCCAACCATCCCTAGCGGGCCCGTACCCGCAAGGGGCGGACTCCGAACTTAGAAATGGAGTCCAGATGAAGAAGGATCTCAAACAACTCGCAGCGGAAACGCGACAGGGATTGACGGCGCCGACCAACAAGCAGAAGGAGTCCATCGCCCGCTACGCACATTCGCTTTCTGCTGTCTGTGTCGTTGCGGCCGTGAGCTTCGCCTTTGGGGCCGGGCACGCACGCGGCTATGTTGTGCTCAAAACGACGGCACTCGCCCTATGGGGCGTGCTACTATTTCTCGGTGGTTTGCTCATCAGCAAGGGAGAATGAGATGGCAGGGGTTATCCTTCTAAGTGTTATCTGCGGGTCGCTCTGCGCATACTGCCTGTACATCGCAAGTCTGCCCCCCGACGAAGCAAAGAGGTCGGCGGACGAGCCGGTCTAATCACTCCGCAATCCAGAACAGCCACCAATAGGTGGCTGTTCTTCTTTCGGCGCGACCCGAAACATGCTGCAATTTGCCTCGGTTTCGCGCGCCCATTTCATTTCGGTTTGCGCTTACACTATGGTCACGCCGGGCCCACCGGCACTGTAGAGATGTTGCGGATTGATCCATGCGCCCTCCCGGGCCTATCGATCAGTCTCCGTGGTTTCCAATTCGCCGCGCCAGCGGCAGGAGTTGAACATGAAACCACGCATGTTAAGCCTCGCAAATTTCATTGGTATCCAGTCCGGCTTAGGCAAGCCCGAGATCACCCTCGATCTGCGTCACCTGGATGCATCCACCACCCTCGTTGCCATCGCTGGCCCCAATGGCGCCGGCAAGACGACCATCATGGACAACCTTCACCCGTTCCGGGTGATGCCCTACCACGCCACCACCCCCACGCCCAACGGCTTCTCGTACTGGGATCACGTTGCCGGCGCACAGGCGGCCAAGATGCTGGAATGGGAACACGATGGCCAGGTGTACCGCACCGACCTGGTATTTCGCCAATCTGGCAAGACGAAGAAGCAGGACGCCTACCTGACCGTCCGCCAGGGCGAGCAGTGGGTCCCGGTCAACCTGCTCAACGGCACGGTATCGGACGGCAAGACGGATACCTACGATGCCTGCGTCGAGCATCTGCTCGGCAAGCCCGAAGTGTTCTTCACCGCCCACTTCTCCGCGCAATCCCGCACGTCCCTGTCGGCGATGAGCGCCGGCGACGTCAAGTCACTCCTCTCGTCGATCCTCGGTCACGACCAAATTCGCGAAGAGGGTGCCAAGGCAAGCGCCGTCGGCAAGCTGCTGAACCAGGAGCTCGAGCGCACCCAGGAGGATCTGCGACTCGCGATGGCGGCGGCGTCTCGCGCCAGCGTGCTGGACAGCCAGATCGTCCAAGCCGACACGCAGCTGACTGCGTCAACCGCCAACGTCGATGCGGCGCAGGCGGAAGTCACGAAGGCCAGCGCTGCCCTCGCGGCCACGCAGGCGCAACTTGACGCGCAGGCATCCGTGCGCCAGCAACGCGCGCAGCTCGAGCAACAGCAGCAGGCAGCCGGCCGGGAGGCCGCACAGCAGCAAGCCGGCATCGACGCCGAGGCGACCGCGCTCAAGCGCGAGCTCCACGAGGCCTTGACGCAGGGCCAAAGCCAACTCGCCGGCCTTGCCACCGAGGCCAAGCGGCTGCGCAATGACCAGAACACGCGGCAAGCCGTCCTGGCGCAGGAGCCTGCCATTCAGCAGGCGGAAGTCGCTACCGCGCAAGCCAAGACGCAGCTTCAAGCGCTTGGCCAGCAACGTGATGCGCTCAACGCGCCCATTGCCACCCTGGCGCAGCGCCGCAAGGAACTGACCGAGGTGTCGGCGGCGCACCAGAAGACAATCGCCGACGGTTCGGCCAAGAACCAGGCCGTACAGTCGATGACGGTCAATGCCAAGCTGGCCGATGACGTGCCGTGCGCCGGGATGGCCCTGCAACCCAAGTGCCCGCTGCTGGCCAACGCGATGGCGGCCAAGACTGCCCTGCCGGGCGAGATCGCCCAGTTGAAGGACATGCGGAAGACGTTCGAGGCCAGCAAGGCGCGCAGCGCCGCCCTCGCCACCGCCATCGCAGAGCTGGAAAGCAAGGATGCGCAAGCCCGCCAACTGGATCAGCAAATCCGCGCGCTGAACGATCAACTCTTGCAGTTGAGTCGCATCGCCAATCAGCGCGAAGCGCTGGCCGCCGCCAAGCAGGCCCTGCCGATCGCCACACAACGCCTGCAGGAGATTGGCGCGACCGAGGTGGAGTTGAACCAGCGACTGGCCGACTTGACCAAACGCATCGCGGCGGTCGATCAGGACGCAGCGGCGAAGCGCAAGGCCACCGAGGCGGCCCACGCCGAGAAGCTCGCGAGCCTGGTGCAGTTGCTGTCCACCCTGCCACGCGTGATAGGCAGCGACGCCATACAACAGGCACAGCACGCTGTCACCACGGCCGAGCAGATCCTGGCCAAAGCCAAGCGCACGCATGCGCAGGCGCAGAGCCAGCTCCATGGCTTGCAGCTGCAGTCCGCGGAAGCCACGGCCGTCGCGTCACGCACGGCCTCGCTTCAGTCACTGTGCACGGCGCTGTCGGACGAAGCGGCCTATTGGGCGCTACTGGCGAAATGCCTGTCGAATGACGGCCTGATCGCCCTATCGATCGACGACGCTGGCCCCGCCATCTCGATGCTCTGCAACCGCCTGCTGGAGGACTGCTACGGCGGTCGCTTTGCGGTGCAGATAGTGACGCAGCGCACGACGCAGACCGGCACGGTTAGGGAGACGTTCGAGATCCATGTCACCGACGTCGAGCGCGGCGAGATCAAGCCGCTCGGCAGAATGAGCGGCGGCGAGAAGGTCTGGGTCAACGAGTGCCTGGTACGCGCGCTGGCCCTGCACATGGCGTGCAGCACCGGCATGCATTTCCCGACGCTGTTCTCCGACGAGGTGGACGGCCCGCTCGATCCGGAACGCAAACGGCAATTCATCGCCATGAAACGTGCAGTGCTGGCCGCCGGCGGATACGAACGCGAGTTCTTCATCACGCAGACGCCCGAACTGTCGGCCATGGCGGACGCCATCATCCACATCCAGTCGCTCTAGCAGCTACATTTATCAGGAGGGGCCACAGGCCCCTCCTGTCTTCCACCCGCGGACCGCCTTGGCGGCCGCCCTCTTCTGCCACGTATCCAAGCAGGCTTTCCCGGCGCCGCCCCAACGCGCCGCAGGGAAAGGCTGTGCCTCCGACTTTTTAGCGCCCAGTCATGGGCAAGAACGGAGAGCAACATGACAGAGCAATTGCTCGACCTGTTCGGCGAACAGGTCGCAGAGAGACCCGCGAGGGTCCCCAAAGTCGAAGGCACGCAGGCTGACCTGATCTCGGTCGACAGTATGTCGTCCAACGATCTCGCGAAGTTCTGCACCGGCATCGCCACCGCCCTCTGGGGCGGCGTCCGCGACGCCATCGTGGCCTACAGCGCCACCAAAGACATCCGGGCCTCGAAGAAGGATTCCGACTTCTTCGGCATGCCAAACCTCTGGGAAGAAAAGATCCACCTGTTCGATGCCCTTTGCTGGGCCTTCGACTTGTTCGATCACCGCGCCATTACCCCGTTCGACGCCGTGTGCGATGAACTGGACCTCGATGTTCGGCGTATCCGTCGAAGCATGGCCAGGAACCTGCACAGCGAGTTGCGCGAGCTGTTTCGCGTGATCCGGATGGCGCTAGGTGAACCCAAGGCCGCGGATGTGGCCCTCAAGCTCGATGAATACGTCAACCTCGGAAACTGGAGAAACCAATAATGAAAGCAGATCGAATTGGCATGCCCGCGCGGCTGCTCTGGATCATCGTGTTCCTGATCCTGCTGCCGTACGCCCTGGTCGCCGGCAAACAACGCTCGGAGAAGGCCATCGGCTGGATCGGAGACAAGTTTGGTGGCGAACGTGGCGATGAAACGCTGGAGGACGAGGAACTGGAAGATGCAGCGCCTGCGCCAGCTGTTATGGAGTCCCAGGTTCCGGTAGCAGCGGCGCCGGCACCTGTTGTCGCCAAGCCGCCGCGTCGCCCCCGCAGCATGAAGCAGATTGCAGCAGGTATTGCGCCGGAACCGGCCTTCACCGAAACCGAGAGCATCGGCGCACGGTGCGTGCAAGTCAGGAAGATCGCGCGCAAGCGGGTCTTTTTCTACCAGTACGCCAACCACGTGCGCCGGGTCCTGCCCGGTGAAGTGGGCCAGGCCCGCGAGCAACTTGGCATCCTCACCCGGGCCGCGTTCGAGGAAGCCGGTCTGCCCTTCGGCATTCCCAGCGCGGTGACACTCACCGAGCTGATGCTCAAGAGCGAATCCGGCTCAACGCGGAATCAGCCAAAGGCGGCGCTTGCGACAGTTCACCCGTTGCATGGCGTGGACGTCAACGCCGCACTGGCCGATGCGAGCGCAACGCAAGAGGTACGGCCCTGGGAAGCCGCGGGCTACGAGCTGCCAGAGCCGATGGCATCGGCGCCGGAGTCAGAGCCGGCACCACTGTCCACCAAGCCTCAACCCGCCAAGGTAACGCCGCTCGCGCCGCAAGTCCGGAAGAAGCCGATCAAGGTTGGTGTCGGCCGCATTGTGGACATGGGCGTGCGTCAGTTCAAGCCGGAAGGCCGCAAGCCGTATCAGTCCTTCACGGTCACCCTGGAGAAACGCGACGGCAGCCGCAAGGCGTTCAGCGGCGAGCACCTCGCGGAACTGGTCTCGGAGCGCCACGTGCGCGTCGGCGACACCGTGAAGATCAGCATGCTCGGCCGCGTTGCCGTCCAGGTCCCGCATCCCGAACAAGTCGGTAAGTTTATCGATACACATCGCAACGAGTTCGACCTCCGGCACGTGCGCTCACTCGCGGCGTGATTCACCGGCAGCAAACAAAGGAAAATCAATGGTATCCATCAACAAGGTCATCCTCGTCGGCAATCTGGGCGCAGATCCGGAAACCCGCTATCTGCCCAGCGGAGACGCCGTCAGCAATATCCGGCTGGCGACGACTGATCGCTACAAGGACAAGACCAGCGGCGAGATGAAGGAGGCCACCGAGTGGCACCGCATCGCGTTCTTCGGCAAGCTCGCCGAGATCGTCAGCCAGTACCTCAAGAAGGGCTCGCAGGTCTACATCGAAGGGCGCATCCGCACCCGGAAATGGACGGACCAGGCAGGCGTGGAAAAGTACAGCACCGAAATCGTGGCCGAGCAGATGCAGATGTTGGGCAGCCGCTCAACGGGCGCGTCGAGCGGTGATGACGAGGGCGACGGCAGTCAAGCCCAGCGTGCGCCGGCACGCGCGTCCAACAACAGCGGCCGGCAGAACGGCGCCGCAGCACCCAGCAGTCGTGGCGCCCGCACACCGCCCCCATCACCACCGCCCAGGCAGCAGTCTGGCGGCTATGGCGGTGGCGGCGCTCCGCGCGGCGGTGGCTTCGAGGACATGGACGGCGACGATATTCCGTTCCGCGCCCCGTTGGCGCTCGACGGCATTCCGTTCCGCCGCTAACGCGCAGTGTGGAAGGCCCCCTCGGGGCCTTCCCGCTGCTTCTTCAACCCTCCCCCCTTTTCGGGGGCTTTCCTGATGCGCGCTGCGCTTCAGAAAAGCCTCTGCACCTCAGCAGTGGTCTCTCCGCTTTTGAATTGCCTTTCCGAGGCAGGAGAACACGATGAGCCTGAACTTTAAAGATATCGACTGGGTGAAGGTGCTGACGCGCGCCCAGCTCGACGTGAAATATCTCTCGAAGCGCCAAGGTCCCTGCCCTCTCTGTGGGGGCAAGACCCGCTTCCGATTCGACAACAAGGATGACGCCGGCACCTACTTCTGCAATCACTGTGGTGCCGGCAATGGCTACACGCTCTTACGCGCATTCACAGGCATGAGTGATCGCGAGGCGCTTGAGTTCCTGAAGGACGATGCATGCTGTCGCCCGGTAGGACGGCCAGCCGCCTACCACGACGAGCGTAGCCTCAAGGCGAAGGCGGAAGCCGAGGCCAGAAAGAAGCGGGCGAAGCTGAACGCGGCCTGGTCGGGCTCGGTGGCCATCATGGAGACTTCGCCCGTGTGGGTCTACCTCAGTCGGCGGGTGCCCGGCCTGCAACTGGCGTGGCTGTCGCCCGACCTTCGGTATCACCCTGCCATGGCCTACTGGAATACAAACGATGAAGACAAGCCGGTGAATCGTGGCGACTGGCCGGTCATGCTGGCCCGGGCAAGACGTGCAGATGGGACACCGGTCACGCTCCACCGCACCTACCTGAGCAAAGATGGTTACAAGGCGCCATTCGCCGATGTGAAGAAGCAGATGGCAAGTCCCCAGAAGCTCGCCGGCGCTGCCATCCGCCTGAACTGCCCAACCACTCGAAGCAACAAGGTCATCGTCTGCGAAGGCATCGAAACCGGCCTAGCCCTTGTGGCGGCCACTGGCAATCGCATCGAGGTCTGGTGCATGGTGAATGCCGGGAACCTCGCCGTTGCCGACATCCCGCGGGATCGCTTCGACGAAGTGATCATCTGCGCAGACCGGGATCCGCTCGTTCCGAAGCACGGCTGGCGACCAGGTGAACACTATGCCGAGCTGCTGAAGGCAAGGCTGGTCACCGAGAATTTCGGCGTGCGCTTGCACGTGCCGAAGAACGAGGGCGAAGACTATTCCGACCTATGGCTAAGGGCTTCGCATCTGCGGGTTGCCGCATAGCCTTTTTGCGCGACAAGGAGTTAGTTTCGATGAGATCGATATCAGCACTGTTAATGGAAGTGACCAGAGAAGCCCACCGGGCGCTCTGCGAGAGCGAAGAAGCAGCCGCACATTACGGCGAGCCCTTCAGCCGCTGGGATGCCTGCTGTTGCTGGTGGCGCGGTTTCTTCAGTGTCGCCCGGCAGGCTCATGCACCTATAAAGTGATTTAAGGGCACTTCCAGCCCGCCGGGCTCTCCGAATGACAAGCGGCCCTGTTGCAAATAGCCGACCCGATGGGGTCGGCTTTTTTTTGGCCGACATGGTGCCCTCACTGGAGGGTGCAAGTCCGGTACACACCCGGGAACGGGAAAGCACGCGCCCGAGATGGGGGATCGCGGGCTGACTGCCGGTAGGTATCTTTTGTCGCTCCCCGAGCTTCCCCATGCGCCTCACTGTCCGAGGGCTGAGCGAATCCCCCAAAACCGCACTGAAAGTGCTTTATAGGATATCCGCCACTACTTCCTGATACCACCGCGCATGCGAGCAGTCACTCACACGGGAACGCGGGTGTGTCGCATGTCACCCTGAATTCATCCCAAAACAGGGTACCTTTCGATGCGGCCAAAGGTACCCGTCTATGGTAAGGCGGCAGTGCTCAAACGACCGAGATTCCCATAGACGGGTACCTTTTCATCATTGCAATCACCTGTCCCCATGTAACTTCGCCGGTTTCAACAACAGTGGTTACCTACTTACTTTGAGGGAGAGCCGAGCCACAATCCCATAGGCCGGCACCTAAACCTGCTTGAACTGATTTGTGGACGGCCTTCCCCGCGATGAATTGTGGGGCATAGACAATCCCGAAAAGCCTTGTCCACACTAGATTTGCGGACGTTTGGCGGCCATGAAACACGACTTGGCATCCCTGGAGCAACTAGTCCCATACGTGGGTACCTATCAGCGTCTGGGTCCCTCAAAGGAGGTTGATACTCGCCCCAAAACCGATCCCATAAACGGGTACCTTTGACCAGATTTCGGGCCGGCGAGCTGCTCCCAGAAGCGGGGACCTGTCTCCCATATCCACATACCTTTCTTCCCATTGAAAGGTACCGTCAGTCCCATATCCACATACCTGAGCTCCCATCGATGGGTACCTTCCCCCCATATCAGGGTACCTATCGGACTGGAAACCCTTTGTTTACGCGGTTCTCCAAGCTCTAAAGGTTTACTTAAAGAAGTAAAGTGTTAGGTAAACACGTAAACGGAGCGTGCTCCCAGAAAAGCCCCTCAAACACCGGCATAGGTACCTGTCTTTGGGATGTTCCAGCCACAACCAGGACTGCAATCGCCTCACGCTTCTGCCCTATCCAACTAGGTATACTGGCCCGGTCCGACTGGCTGACAATAGCAGGCAGACGGTGCAGGTGAGACTGGGCCCTCGACTGACCAAAAACATGGCACCGCATCTCAGCGGCCCTTGTGGCATGCTTCGACGTTGATATTGAAGGTACCAAGGTGTAATATAGGCGTGGCGCCTTTATACCTACGGCGGACTTTTCGGTATCACATCGATGGCCAAACAAAATCGCACACCGCCTGCGGACACTCAAATCGCCCTCTTCCAGACCGTAGAGTCCCCCGAACCATTCCGAAAAGCAGTTCAAGCAATCCACATCGCTCCGCGGTCCGGCATCATCTCGCTCCAGCAGCGCAAGATGTTCAATTCGCTCATCAAGAACGCGATTAGCCAGAACGAGGAAAATGAGGGTCGGACGCTCTTCGAAATGACAGCGGGGAGCCTATCGAATGATATCGGACTTAATAGCAACAATAGTCAGTACGTCAAGGACACGCTGAATTCCCTCATCAGCACGGTAGTGAACTGGGACTTTCTTACGCCTGACAAACGAAACATATGGAAGTCATCCGGTTTGCTCGCCGGAGCAGAAATCGAAGGTCCAAAGCTTCGTTATTCCTTCTCTGATCAGATAAGGACGGAACTGCTGAATCCAGAAATATATGCGCTTATTGATATGCGCATAACGAGACAGTTTCGCCGCGCCCACTCCTTAGCGCTATGGGAAAATACGGTGCGCTATGAAGCTATTGGAATTACCGCCAAATTTCCATTGCAGACCTTTCGGGAGCTGATCCTCGGCCTTGACAATGGAGCGCAATCCTATGCGGAATACAAAGCATTCAAGAGTAAAGTAATTGTCCCATGCGTCCGAGAAGTAAATGAAATATCGGACCACCTGCTAGAACTCGTTGAACACAAGAACGGCCGTTCAGTTGTGGCGATTCAGTTCAAAGTAAACAGGAAGGCAGAGGCGAAACCGGACGTCACCGAAAAAGAGAGTGCTCTTTTAGATGAAGTAGTAAAACTTCAGGTGCCGCGCTCAGAGGCTGCCAAGCTGATTGCTGAGTATGGCGAAGACCGTGTGAAATCCGCCATCGAATATACTCGCGCTAGGAAAGCAAAGAAAAATGCGCCGGCACTGGACAACGAAGCGGCCTATTTCAGAAAGGCCTTACAGTCGGGCTGGCAGGCACCGACTTCTAAGGCTTCCGATTCCGCAAAGCCGCCGCCTCGCAAAAAGGTAACAACAAGCGACGTTCGCGAGCGTTATATCACTTCAGAGGTCCCGCGAGCCAGGGAGTACTTCAACGAGCTTTCTATTGATGACCAGGCTGTTCTCATCGATCGATACAATGGAACCGTCGAGGTCAAGAATCTAAAGATTGTTGTCGGAAAGCGATCGACGAAGCTTGCTGAGACCAACTTTTTCAGCTGGCTTGTGATTGACACATGGGGCGACCCTTCCGCAGAGGATCTCTTGAGCTTTGTTGTGAATGGCGGTGCCGCAATCGACGTCGCAGCCTAAGAACCCGTTTCAGAATGAAGTTTCCCCGCGCTGCAGCGTGCGTTAACAAATGACGCAGCAAGCGAGTTTGAGGAAAGCTTCGTGAATGTCGGTGCGACACTCAAAGCGCACTCGCTGGCGTCGGGTTGCATGAAGCTAGGCATGATCCACCCCAGCGGACTTTGCCGAGCAATCGAAGTCGGGATGCCGGCGGCATGAAGCGGGCGACCATATTTGTCGTGGTCATAGGTGCGGTTGGCATAGATCCTACCTAGTTTGCGCAGGGCCGACTTTAACATCCGCGGACAGCGGGGGTGGCTTGGATCAGTGGTTGTGGCCCGCAAGTCGACACGCAAAGTCCCTCTGCTCCCGGCAGGTGCACCGATGAATGACCGTTTCCAGGCAAGGTCAACGGCGCGTGACGACCCAAAGCAGCCTGTCCAGATCGACCGAAAATGGCCACTCGCTGCCTGTGACGACTTCGGCCTTTCGATCCAAATGACCGATAAGTAAAGTGCGCCGTTCGAGTGCGGAAAGCGCGACTTCGCTTAGCTACCGTGGATGGAACCGGTAATGGAAAACTTTTCGGTCGTTCCGTCAGGACGATTCACCCAGAAGCACTTGGTGCCGAAGTCAGCACTTCGAACACTGAAGTCGGTGATACCGCACCCAATTTTTGCGGCGGCATTTGGATGATGCTCCAGCGCCGCTCGCAAAATCAC
Organism: Cupriavidus sp. CuC1; assembly: GCF_044627735.1. Taxonomy (NCBI): domain Bacteria; kingdom Pseudomonadati; phylum Pseudomonadota; class Betaproteobacteria; order Burkholderiales; family Burkholderiaceae; genus Cupriavidus; species Cupriavidus sp. CuC1. The sequence goes on from NZ_JBIUHC010000064.1 coordinate 47,069, forward strand.
TGCGTCGTCGGCGTTGACACGATCGCCTAGGTCGTACCGGTGAAGCATCGCCTTTAAGTGTGCGACGGCGTCCCCCCTCCTGTCGAACTGCAGGGGGCCGAGGGTGATGGGCTTCGCGGGCATGTGTAACCTCCAATTCAGCGGCGGGATTATGTGGCAACGTCGCCAGGCAGCGCGAGACGTTCGCGCACCTCGCGGATGATGATGGCTGGGATATCCATTGCTTGGAGTTGCACCACACGCTCGGAGATCCACGCTACGCATTCCTCTCTGCTGAGGTCGTCGCGGGCAATTTTCTCGTACAAAGCGACGGCGCTCATGCGGGAAAGGCCAAGTTCCATGAGCGAGAGAAGCGTCGTCGACGAAACGCCGAACTCAAGCTGCGTTCCGATATCCAAACCGTCGTCGATCAGATCTTCACGGCCAATCTCGCGCAGATGCAGATGCAGCACATCCATATAGGCGGAAAGGTACTTTGGTGCCTTGAACCGAGCGATCTGCTCTACTAGCTCCATCGTGCCGCGGATCAGCTCCGGGAGTTTGAAAGACCTACCGGCGTCTTGGTGCCATTCGATGCTATCGCGGATGATCCTAGCCAACGAGTACCCCCTTAGCCATTTGAAGATGATCAACGCATAAAGCCTGATGCGGTTCTCGGGGGCGAAGGCGAGAAACAAGTGTTTGTTGATCCTCCCCATAATCGTAATGAACCGGTCATAGCTGTCATTACTTGCCACCTCGGCCGGCAGCAGGTTTTCGACATCACCAGCGTAGGAACGGAAAGCTTCGAGAAGGCGCTGAAGGCCAACTGCGCTTACCCCTGGGTGCCGAGCGGCCAGATCAATGTTGATTTCAATCTGCGCTACCAAGGCACCGAGAGCCTGGTCGAGCTTCGCAATCGATGCAGCGTCATGGCGCTTCGCGAGGCTTGCTGCTGATATGGAACCGAGTCGCATGAAGGTGGTGAGGAGATAGGCGCCAACCTGCTCGAATGTATCAGTGTCCTCGATGCTGGACAGATCTGATAGCCCACGCCGGAAGAGATAGTCCGCCATGCCGTCACCAAGTTCGAGAACTGCGTCGCTTTCGCGTTTAATGGGATAGCGCGCGCGGCTAGGAACGCCAGTGGGCCAAGCCTGCCTGTCCTCAGGATCGATGCAGATGATGTTTCCTTGGAACTCGTCACCCCATCGGCCTGCGCGGCCAGCCAAATTCCAGAAATCGTGCGGCTCCATCGGGTGGCCCTTCCCTTTGCGCGGTCCGCGCACCACGATTGTGCGACACGACAGGTTTACGCCCTCGATCAAAGTTGAAGTGCATACAAGGAAGCGAATCTTCCCTGACCGGAACAACCGTTCTATCTCTAGCCGGAGCAGCGATGGCATATTGCCGTAGTGGAACGCCACCCCTAGCTCAACTAACGGTGCAAGGCGGAAGTCCTGATGCACGCCCTTCCGAGCAAGCTCAGCGAGCTGTAAGAGCTCCGAATCGATGGACCCAAGCTTGGGCAAGAGCTGACTGATCAGATCAGCGACATCTTCCGCCTCACCAGCGCCGTTCGTGTAGACGAGCGTTCCGCCTCTCTCGCCGACAGCCGCGGCGATGAACGCGAGGCGCTTTTTGAGTCCATCCGGCGTGCTCGCGAGCTGAAGTGTCCCTACTGGAAGTGTCGAACCCTGCTGTCGAAGAGTAAGCGTCCAGAGCTTCGATCTTCGCGGCATCTGGGTGGCGACCATCAGGTTCTGAAGGACCGTGGAGGAGTCGCTATCAACGGCGATGGTCTGCACACCATCAGGCGCGTCCGTAAGCAACACTTCCGGGTTTTGGGTCGCCGGGCTGATAAACACAGCCTTCAGCTTTGGGTTGGCGCGGGTGGCCCGCTCTACTGCATCCTGCAAAATTACGCCGCGCTGGTTGTCACCGATCTTGTGCGCCTCGTCCACAATGAGCAGGTCGATGGAGAACATATCACTGAGCACGTTCGCGAGAAGGTGCAACCGTTCTTGTGTGAATACGAGAATCACTCGCGCGCCGCCAGCGCGAGCAGCCTTGTACTTATCGGGGAGGGGAAGGGACGATACCTCGATTAGCTCGGTATTACCGAGGAGCCCGTTGAGATTGGTTTCTATCTCGGAGACCAGCGCGCGGGTCGGGGCGAGATAGACCGCCACCCGGGTCTCGCCCGTAATCACTTGGTCGATCAGCCACTGAAGTACGAGAAACGTCTTGCCAGAGGCAGTAGGTGCGGATGCCGAGAGCCAGCGGTCTCCGGCCGCATTGGTCCAGAAGCGTTGCTGAAAATCGTTTACTTGTAGCCACGCGCCGCTCGATTGTACCAGGATGGAGCGGTCCATCTCGCGACGCTGAGCTTCGAGACGCAACGCGACGCCCAGCCGCCCGTCAAGGCCGGATGCCACCAGCCCCCGATCGGTGGCTAACGCGATGGCCCGGAAGTTAGAGAGCTTACCCAAGAGTACAGCACCCGCGTCTTTGAGTGCCCGATCGTCCGTCAGTGAAATTGCAGCGGTTGCGATTCGGAGCGCTGCTTCTTGATCGACCCTTTGATCGGATCGCGCCAAAATGCTGCCGGCGAGCAACAATCTTGGCCAATCAATAACCGAAGCGGACGGTGCGGAGGGATCGAGCGCCAGATTATCGAGTTCGTTGCGTACTGTGAGTCGAGTGATCGCATCGAGATCGTCCCGAACGCCTTCCTGGAGAAGCCATGATTGGAGGTTGGCGAGGCTCATTGTTCCTTGATTCCCATAGCCTTGAGAAATGCGGCGCGGAAGCCTTCGGCTGAAGGCAAAGGGACGCAGAATACCTCGATTTCCATCTGATCGAGCTTCTCCAACTTGAGCCGCTTTCCGATACTATTACTCCAACCTGTAAGTTCCGCGCGGGATGCATTGACGAGCTCCTCAGCAACCGCCTTTGCATTATCTTTCGGGTAGAACGGCGCATCGAAGCCTACGAGGGCCACGCCGCAGTATTGGACCCGCTTAGACATGACCGACGACTTGTCCAAATACTTCTTAAGCGCGTCGGTGAGTGCTAGGTTGCTAAGGTCGGCTTTGTCGCTCAGGAGCATTAGGTCGCGCTCCCGTCCTGCCTCCTCGTGTTCGGGTTCAATCAGGAAGGGAGCGAGGGAATTGAGACAATCGCGAATCGCGGCAGTCGCATCCCCATAGATTTTTGATTCACCCCAGTAGAGTTTTAAGGTGCCTTCCGGTGTTACGCCCGCATACACCCCATCCGCGCCGTGAAAGTGCATACGGGTGTCCGTCTTGAGATCCATCTTGCAAAGAATCTGTGGCAGCTTGAGGAAGCGCTCCGCCAGTAGGAACAGCAACATCTCTCCGCCCTCGCCGGTGTTCGCCAAATCGGTGAACGAGCGCTTGGCCCGCTCGACGAGTTCGGCAACGGCCTCGGTGCTGTTGAACCTAGTGTCGCGCGCTTTCGCGTCGGCAAGCTTCGAGCGCGGGATCGCATAATCAACTATGGCGTTCCGCATGAACTCCGCCAGCCGATGCGGTTGAATACGGCCATTTCCATCCACTGAAAGACAGTGACAGTGAATCTTGACTAAATGCCCGTCGATGGGCACGTCTCGCTCTACGAGGGTAAGGTGGACCTGAAGTGCTTCTGGGTTTCCTGTCAGAGCAGATTCGAGATCGGTGGCGGTGATGGTGGACAAATGGCCTCCGTGGCGTCTATCCATCTGCCTTCAGATGGGGTCATAGAAGCAAATGTAACCGCCTGCGCCTTCTTAGTCCACGGACTTGCTAACGCTCAAGGTGCGTTAAGCCGGGTCTGCGATCGGTCGAGTTTTAGCGCAATTGTGCTGTCGGTGGGGTTCGCACATCTCGATGGGGCATCCCTAAATGCACAAACAATATCCATGCTGTTCAAGTGATGCTCGGTTAGCCGATTCTTGATTCCAGAAAATGGGTGCTTTTGGCCGATTGCAGCCGTCCGGACCGGCGGCCGTTTCCGACCCGTTGTGAGCACTGGCCGAATCGGCCGGAAGGTCAGCTATGCAGCGAATACAGCCGATTTGCGCAGATGGCATTCGCCAGCCACCGTGACCTCCGTCGACATCACGGAATGGCCAGAATCTCCCCCGGCGTAAACCAGCCACTTTTCTCCTTAATGTGTGCGAGTGCCACGGCTGGCTGCTCCGACCATAGAACGAGCGCTAAAGACTCGCGAGCTCGGCTGCAGGTGACGTACAGCAGGCGCAGGCTGCGATCGATGGTAGTTTCCTTACCGGCATCCATGTTCGACATGTCCCTGTCGCTCAGCTCTTTGCCTCCGAAGAGCTTGTCGTACGAGATTTGGAAACCGCCCGCCTGGCTGTCATCCATCACGACCATCACGTGCGCGAATTCCGAGCCCTTCACCACTTGGTGGGTAGCCAGTTCGGAGTTGCCGGCGAGATAGCGCCGGTACCTTCCAAGTTCTTCCCAAGGTGCCGCAAAGAGCGCGCACCAACCGCGGCGCATCCTCGCTTGCGTGGTTTCCGTTTCCTTGCGGGGAATTGGTGGTGGAGGGGGATCCGACTTGTCGGCAAACGCCTCCGCCAGCCGAGGGTGCACGTCGAACAGGTTGGCAGCAAGGATAGGTTCGATCACCTTAGCCACGGTCGACTTCCGGTCGACACACGCCTTGGCAAATGCCTGGATCGCCTTGAGCATCTCGTCCGTTCGGGCATGCCGCTTAGCCGCGTCGACCGGCAGGTGGTCGAGGCTTCCGCTGCGCCTCAGCACATCGGTTGCCGCGAACTCGTTGACCGTGCCGTCTGGATGGACACAGGCCTCGAGCTGCACCAGCTCATCCAGAACCAGGCGCGCAGCCGACGGACCATTGTTCTCGCCGCTGCCGACGGGCGCCGCAGCGTTGGGGTCTATTAGGTCCATCGCCTCGTAGACCCTCAGAAACCCCCCACGGGCTGCGACCAGCTTGTGCTCGAGCGCCAGGAGCTGATAGCCGCCGACCTTCCAGGCGTCTGCCTGGGCCGACGCCCGCATCTGGTCGACACACCAGCGTTCGCGATCGCGCTTCTCCTCGGGGGACAGGGATGCATCCCCGACGAACAGGCGCACCATGCCGCCCGTCTTCTCGATCCGGGGATGCTGCTTGACGCCCGTAGCCGGCTGCGTGCGGCCCTGCATCTTCGATTCCCAGATCTTGTTGATGAGGGTGACGATGCGGCGCTGGCTGCGATGGTTCATCTGCAGCTCCGGTTTCGCCCAACCGTCGGGCACCAAGCCCGGCAGGTCGGAATGACCGTCAGAATAGATGCGCTGCCGGTGGTCCCCCAGGAGGCCCAGCGTGAGTCCGCAGCTACGGGGCTCCGTTAGCACCATCAGCGCGTCTAGCATTCCTTTCATTGTGTCCTGGGATTCGTCGATGAGGATGATCGGGTGGCGGTCCCGCAGGATGGTCTTGAGCGTCGGCCGGTTTAGCAACAGCCAGGCCGTGGCGTCGAGGACGTGCCGGTGCTGGATCGCGCCAGGCCCGAAGGTGTTCCGGTCCGGGTGATAGATGAACTTCTCAGTCTTGCTGAGCTGCTCCATCTCCGCCACGATTTCGGCGAACTTCGCGAGGTCGGTGGCGCTGACGCCGCGCTTTTTGGCTGCCGCCTTCTCGCGTTCCTTCTCGAGCTCGATCTTCTTCACCGCAACGAGCGCATTGCGGATGTCTTCGTCGAAGCCGTCGATGAGTTCCCAGCAAAAGGAGTGGATCGTCGAGACGCTGACCAGGTCATTGCTTCCCAGGCGCCCGTTGATGATCGCGACCGCGTTCTTCGTAAACGTGACGACACGGATGGATCGGCCACCCTGACGCAGGCGACGGCCGAGCACGCCACCGGCCTCGTGAGGCACCACCCCGGTCAGCCGGCGCAAGACCTCGACGAGCGTCCGCGTTTTTCCGGAACCGGCACCGGCGAACAGGAAGAAGCTGCGCGGCTGCTGCTCCGTAAGATACCCGCAAATCTCCTCGACAACGCCGGCATCGCGGTCGTTGCCTTCGCGAACCGCGGCGCCGCTCATAGCACCACGTCCGCGCTCGGTTCGAGCTGCGCTTGCAGCCAGGCGAGGGCGTCCGCGATGTACTTCGGACACGCGATGGTTTCGCCAGCGGCGACCTTCTCGAAGATGCTCGCGGCAAAGTCGCCTTTGCTGAAGGAGTCGTGCATCAGCGCGTGCAGTGAGCTTGCCAGCTCGGGATGCGTCTTGGCCTCGGCGACAGTCGAGGCGGCTGCGCCCAGCGCGCCAGTCGGGGGCTTGACCTTCTTGCCGTCCTTATCTTCCTTAGCTTCGGACAGTTCCTTGAACCACTCGATGTTGCTCAGGATGAGAGAGTCTTCAAAGGAGCTCGGCCAGGTGTTGCCGGCCTCCGCGACCGGCAGCTGCCAGGCGAACCGCACCATGCACTCTGCCACCTCGGTCCACGTCAGATGCTCAGGCATGGGATTCTTGAAGTCGTCCAGCTGCGCGAGCTTCGGATGCCAATTACGCAGCGTCGCATTGCCGCACTCCAGTCCCGCTTGGCCGGTGTTGGCCACCGCCACCCGAACCGGCTGGCCTTTGGCGCCGACCTTCACTTCCACGGGGTCGATGTCGGTGATGACGATGGTAGGGATGCGCAGCCTCTCGACCAGGGGCTTCAACCGGTGGGCGTGGCTGCCGCCGATGTCCAGGAAAGAGACGTAGCGCGTGTTCAGAGCCTCGTAGTCGCGTTCCATGAACAACGGCACCAGCATGCGCTCGGCCACTCCCTCCACGAAGATGGCCGCGTTGGCGAACAGCAGGTCGGTGTGTTGTACGCGGAAGTAGCGTTCGGCGAATTGACGCGTCGCGTCATCGCTGCCGAAGAGCTGCCCGAGGTTGACGACTTCGGTGGTCGGCATCGGATGGTCCTTGGACTTGGCGATGCGCCGGACATAGCGAAGCCGGTCGAAGTCCTCGGCGTGCGCGAGGTGACTCGAATGGGTGCTGATGAGCAACTGGCTCTTCAGCGCTGTCGCCTCCTTGTCGGTCGGGCTGATGAGCTTGTGCGCCTTGTCTGGGAAAATGCGTTGCACTTGGACATGCAGGTGGGCTTCCGGCTCCTCGATCATCACAAGGTGCACCGGCGTTGGCGAGCCTTTTTCCGGATTCAGGCGAGCGGCCTTGAAGGAGACCAGCTGATAGCTCAGTGACTGGAGGTTCTGGTAGCCCAGGCCGATGGAGTATTCCGGCAGCAAGTCCTCCGCGGAGTCCTTCTTCATGCTGTACTGGACCGCGGTGCCGTGGTCGAGCAGGTCCGCCGTGTGAATGCGGGTCCGGAAGCGGATTTCCTGAGGGTCGTGCAGCCCCGGGTAGCCGAGCTCCTTGACCTCCTCCACGGAGGGCGCGATGGCGTCGTGGATCTTCTGGTCGAGCTCCTTCTGCGCCTCGGCCACGGCCTTGATGAGATCGGCGCGGTGACCGTGCCCGGTCGAGGCCACGTTCAGGTGACGCCGTGCGAAGTGCAGCAGCTGGTTGGAGAACATGCCCACGCGATGGGGGCCGGAGGCCGACCGAGAGTCCGCCTCTTCGCTGCCCAGGCCGCGCTGCGCCGCCACGAAGTCGACGCGAATCAGCTTTGCCAGATGCTTACGCTCGATGGGCACTGCGTCGGCCGGCAAGACCTGCGTCTTGTAGGCGGCCTTCCCTTCCAACGGGTTGTTCTCTGCGTTGAGCTTGTAGGCCCTAACCTGACCCATCTTCAAAGATTCACGTAACCAGTAGTCGAGCAGGTCAATGGGCCAGGCCAGCGAGTCGTTGCCCATGTCCTTCACGGGAAGGCGGGCCGTGTGATACGACCAGGCCAGCTCCATGAGCGAGGCCACATCGGTTGCCGGCTCCAAGCGCAGTCGAACGCCGACCGCGCCGCCCTGCCAGTTGAAGTTCGAAAGGAACGGCGCCACGAAGTGGTACATGCCCGCCTCGGCGTTGAACCACAGGTCAAGCGTCGGCATCGCGGAAAGCAGCGTGGCGAGCTGGGCCGTCCAGTCGTTGGTGTCGGTCCCTGCGGCCGTTGCCGGGTCCTCGGTCAGCGCCTCCCATTGCTTGCCCAGTTCCCGCAGCTTCGTCCACTGCGATAGGCTGATGTCGAAGGCGCCGAATGCCGAGCCATCGGACAGGAAATGCCGCAATGCCGCGAGCACCGAGGTCTTGCCGCTGTTGTTGGCGCCGACGAGGATGGTGGTCTTCTCGTCGATGTCTAGTTGAACCTTCCCCAGTCGACGGAACTGGCAAAGCTCCAATAATCGGAGGGTAATGCTTCCCGAACTGGGAGCGACAACAGCTGCTTTTTCGGTCATGGCCTTGCGCATTAGGTACTTATCGACCGTGCATTGCACGGACTGGCTCACGCGAGGCCCAATGCTGTGCTGCACGGGTTGAGCCATGCATGCCTTGTGAGCCCCCCACATTCAGAATTGAATGCTACCTCAAGCCCAGGATGGTCATGATGGAGGCGTGCAGCACCGCCCACCACTGGGCACGGCGTTTTCAGTCGCTAGGCCGTTCTTGTTCGTCCTGACGAACGGGGCGACATATTGCGGGCTGATCAGCCGGACTTCGATGCCGTCGGGTCCATACATGCACGAAAAGCAGACCCCGGACCTCATGGGATTCGTCTTCCTTAATTGAGTATTTCTTGCGCCAGTGCTCGGAATGCATGGCGCATTCAATGGTCATGCCCAGCGACTTGAACGCGCCACGCAGTTTTGGGGCGGTGATGCTCTTCTTCGTGTAGCTCTTCAAATCGGTGTGCAGGTAGACCATTTTTTTCAGCGTAATGGAACACGACGTCGCCGGGGTGCGTGTCTTTCGGCTTGGCATCCTTGCTCTCGCCTGTGTGCTCGGGATTACCGCAGGCGAAATTGTCGTCGTGCTTGCCATGCTTGGACCAGAGGAAGTGCTTGAAAACGTCCCGGGAAAGGGCAGTGGCGATGTCGCCGATGTTGATTGTCTCTGACATGTGTTATGAAGCGACCGCGTTGAAGGCGTACATCCGCATGGACGCACGCCTAGTTCCCGTACAAAAAATGCTGACGAACGGACCCGCAGACAGGGCGGGCCGGCAATGCTGCGTCGGCTGATGGCGATTATGTGGCGAGCGGCGGGTTGAGCCTATCCCCCGCTTGGGGGTTACATCCGCCGGCTGCCTGGCGCGTCCGCTGCAATGACTTGGCGCAATATCGCCGACCAGACGCGGTGCCGCGCTGCCGTGGCGAACTGCCTGCGGGCTTGTTACGTCCGGCCAAGAAAATCCGCACGGGGCGAGTTCGGCGAAGGTCGCGGGGTCAGTTGCGACAGCGAGTATTGTGACGCAAAGGACGTGGCCCCACCTGTCTTCAGGTGGAGTGGAAGCCAAGTCTGCGTTGGTAGACCGACTGCCTGCGCGCTAGGCTGCGCCAAAACCAATTCCGGCGGCGTAGGAAAGGGCCCAAGCCAGTCGCTGATTACGGCGCTGGGCGGACCCGCCGTGGGTTCGACGGCCATGTAGGCGTCCCAGCGGCAGTCGATCAGCATCCGCAGATGGATGCTCTGGCGGCAAGCGACCCACGCATTGGGCCGCACGGAAGGTTGCGCCGGTTGGGCGACAGGCCGCTGTCGCCTGCAATGCGTGATTGCTCCGTATGCGGCATATTCCGCAAATCCTCGCAGCAAGGTCGATATCCGCTGGGAAACCCGAGCAAATCTGCTTATTTGGATAACGGTACCTATCATGCTAGCCGCTAGCGTCCACGTCTGCCGGCTACTAATGCCGTTCATGGAACGCTCGCCTTTCACGTCCCGATGGTCAATTGCAGCGAGGAGCCGTCGCCTGAAGGTCCGACCGACAGCGCGAGCGAATGTCGCCTCGAGCGCCAGCCCCTTCCTGCAGTTCGTCCGTCGGCGAGGCCGGTGCATTGATTGGCGCCTGGTTTCTGGATGGCCATCTCGGATTGGGGATCTGTATTGCCAACTTGTACGGGCATTTGCGGACGGGATCCACGATGCGACCCAATCGTTCAGCCTGGTCCAGATGCTCTGCACTTACCCGCTGTGGGGCGGAACCGGCCGATCGCTCGAGAGCGGCTCGAAAGGGTTGGGCGAGTCAACCGCCGGAGCTCACTTCACAGGGGAACCGGGCGTGTCCCGCCCTTAAAACAATGACCGCGCCGACCACATCGGCGCGCTTCTCGAAGCCGTACATCACACACAAGAAGTTGCAATGGTTGCGTCGGCGAACCCTTGAGCCACTGTGTTTCCATGCCGTTCGCTCCGCCCTCCCGCTATAAGCTGATGGCGCTAGTGTAGTGTTCTGTTCTTGATGGAACTTATATGAATTCGGCGTCTCCAAAGCGCTACTGCGACACAGCGTGGAG
>NZ_JBIUHC010000065.1:0-57382 GCF_044627735.1 Cupriavidus sp. CuC1
GCGAAGGCCGTTCTCGACTACAAGGACATCATCTACTTCTCGTAGCCCCTAAAAGCGGCTACGTCCCCCACAAAACAAACGGGGCCGGTTCAAAACCGGCCCCGTTTGAGCTTTCAACACTTTTTGTTAACGGCTAGCCACATGGGCGCAGTTTTTCCTTGCTACTGGCGTTTGCTTCACAGCGGCCAGCGGTGCCGCCTGGCTTGGCCTTACTTGGCTGCCGCGGCGGGCATGACGGATTCAATCGCGTCGCGCATCGGCTTCATGGCCGTTTCGTAGGCCGCGATCCAGCTCGGCGCGCTTGCGCCGGCAGCCGGGAACGCGCCGCCGGCGTTCGACATTAGGTTCTGGCCGAACGACGCCATGGCTTCCTGCGTCTGCGCGGCGTAGGTGCTCATCTGGCGCTGGGCTTCCTGCGCGAATTCTGCGCCGGTGCTGGCGAAGATCTCGTTCATGTGGCCGGCGTAGGCGTTCATTTTCTGGGCAAACCCATTCGCCAGTTCCGGCTTGAGGCCGGACATGCCGGCGCCAACCGGCTGCTGGCTGGATTCGCGGACGTAGTTCGTGGTATCCGCCAGGCTGGTCTTGACCGCCTGCATGTTCAGCGCGCTGATTTTTTCCGCGCCGCGGGCCAGGGGGCCGACCAGGGCGAGGAACAGGTCCAGGTTAGCTTGCTGGACGCCGAAGAATTGAGCTTGGGTGGGATGTGCCATGAAATAGTCTCCTGGGGATGATCCAACGCTGCCGAAGAGGGTTTCGTGAGCGGCATCATCGTTTTGCTGCACCGCAGCAATGAGACACATCATAAGCTTATTCCCCGAGGAGTCAAGCGATTCCCGGAAAGACTTTGCCGGGCGCGCCAGATGCATCCCATGCGCCCTATTCCGCCGCTGGCGGGATGCACAGCAGCAGCCTGTGCCTGCCATCGTCCAGCGGTACGCGCACCGCGCCGTCGTGACCGGGCACCGCCAGCCCGTCGAGGACCGCATGCGCGCCGCCCGCGCCAGGCGCCAGCGTCTGCACCCGGATTTCATAGTGGCACGCACCCAGGCACACCGTCGCCTCAAAGCCAGGCCACGCCGCCGGAATGCTCGGCGCGACGATCAGCCAGCTCCCTTCCCGGCGGATCCCCAGGATGCCTTCCACCCCGGCGCGGTACATCCATCCGGCCGCGCCGGTGTACCAGGTCCATCCGCCGCGGCCGATGTGGGGCGCCACCGAATACACATCGGCCGCGACCACGTAAGGCTCCACCTTATAGCGCTGGGCACCCGCGGCCGTGCTGGCGTGGTGGATCGGGTTGAGCATCGAGAACAGGTCTACGGCTTTTGCGCCCGCGCCGAGCCGGGCAAAGGCAAGGACCGACCACATCGCGGCATGGCTGTATTGCCCGCCGTTCTCGCGCACGCCGGGGGGATAGCCTTCGATGTAGCCGGGATCCAGCGAGGCGCCATCGAAGGGCGGCGCGAACAGCAGCGCCAGGCCATCGTCGCGACGCACCAGGTGCTCGGCCATCGATGCCATGGCGGTTGCAGCGCGCACCGGGTCCCCGGCGCCCGACAGCACGGCCCACGACTGGGCAATGGCGTCGATCCGGCAGGCCGGACTGGTCCTTGAACCCAGCCAGCTGCCGTCATCGAAGGTAGCACGGCGATACCACTCGCCATCCCAGCCATCGCGCTCCAATGCCTCGCCCAGCATTACGGCATGGGCGCGCCAGTGCGCTGCGCGGCCGGCATCGCGCACCTCGGCGAGCGGCGCGAAGAGCGTGATCGTGCGCATCAGCAACCAGCCAAGCCACACGCTCTCGCCCTTGCCGCCAGCCCCGACCCGGTTCATGCCGTCGTTCCAGTCGCCGCCGCCGATCAGCGGCAGCCCGTGCTCGCCGGTCAAGGCGAGGCATCGCTCGATGCCGCGCGCGCAGTGCTCGAACAGCGCGGCGGACGTCTCCCCGGTCATTGGCTGGAAGAACGCGTCATGCTCGTCCGCGCCGAGCACCGGCCCGCCGAGGAACGAGACGTTCTCATCCAGCACCGCCGCATCGCCCGAGCCGGCAATGTAGGTCGCCGTGGCGAAGGCCAGCCAGACGCAATCGTCGGAGATGCGCGTGCGCACGCCCTGCCCGGTGTGTGGCAGCCACCAATGCTGGACATCGCCTTCGGCAAATTGCCTGGCCGCCGCGCGCAGCAGGTGCTGGCGCGTGGCCGCCGGCCTGGCGAAGGTGAGCGCCATGGTGTCTTGCAACTGATCGCGAAAGCCATAGGCGCCGCTCGCCTGGTAGAAGGCCGAGCGCGCCCAGATGCGGCAGGCCAGCGTCTGGTACAGCAGCCAGCCATTAAGCATGATGTCCATCGCCCGGTCCGGCGTCCTGACCTGCACGGCGCCAAGCAGGCTAGCCCAGTGCCCTGTCACGGCATCGAGCACGGCGTCGAGATCGGCGGCGCGATAGCGGGAAATCAGCGCCCTCGCCGCCTCGGCTGAGCCGCACTCGCCGAGCAACGCGACGATATCGAGCGTCTCGCCCGCGGCAAGCTCCACGAAGCACTGCACCGCGGCGCACGGATCCAGGCCCGCGCCCACTGCGCCGGACAAGGGCGTGGTGCCAAGCAGGGCCGCCGGCGCCTCGGCGCCGCCGTTGTAGCCGAGGAACTCCGTGCGGTCGGCGGTCCAGGCCGTTTGCCTGCCGCCGAGATCGGCAAAGGCGACCCGGCCGGGGAAGGCGGTGCTCCAGGGATTGCGCGCCAGCACCGCGCCGGTGGCCTCGTCGAGTTCGGTCACGATGAACGGTGCCGATGCGCCCCGCGAAGTGCCGAGTACCCATTCCACGTAAGCGGTGACGGAAAGCCGGCGGCGCACGGCGGACAGGTTGCTCAGCGTCAGCCGTGAAATCTTGAGCGGGTCTTCCAGCGGGACGAACTGCAGCAGCTCAACCGCGATGCCGTTTGCCTGGTGCGCAAAGCGGCTGTAGCCCTGGCCGTGGCGAGCCGTGTAGGTGCCTGCGCCGCGGATGGGCTGCGCGGTCGGGCTCCAGACTTCGAGGCTGTCTTCGTCGCGGATATAGAACGCTTCGCCGGCCGGATCCAGCACCGGGTCGTTGGACCAGGGCGTGAGCTGGTTCTCGCGGCTGCTCTCGGCCCAGGTATAGCCGCTGCCCTGTGCCGAGGCGTGGAAGCCAAAGTTGAGATTGGCGACGACGTTGATCCACGGCGCGGGCGTGGTGGCCGCGCCGTCCAGCACGACCACATACTCCCGCCCGTCCTTGTCGAAGCCACCGAGGCCATTGAAGAATTCAAGGGCCGGCGTGGCGTGCGTTTGCGTGGGCGCCGGCCGCGGGAGCGCGCGGCGGCGTACGGGCGCGGCGCGCGGCGGTGCCTGGGGCAGCCGGCCGAGTTGTTCGGCAATGGCGCCTCTGCGCGCGGACAGCACTACGCGAGCCACGGACAACAGCAACGCGCGGGCGTCGACGTGCATCAAATCGGCGCGCAGCGTATAGACCGAGCCCTGGGCGAGCTCATCGCCAAAGCGAGGCCGCGACTGGCTGCTGCGCACCGCGGTCTCGATGGCAATCTGCAGGTCCTGCGTATAAGACGACGCGCGCTCGTTGACGATGACCAGGTCCACCCCAAGCCGCTTCATGCGCCAGTACTCGTGCGCGCGCAGCAGCTGGCGCACTTGCGCCATATCCTCGATCTCGTCGATGCGCAGCAGCACGATCGGCAAGTCGCCCGAGATGGCGTGCGGCCAGAGCCCGGACTGCGGGCCCGCGCCGCGCGCGATGGCCTCGGAAGCAACCCGGAAGCGCGGATCGGCGTACAGGATCGGCGCGGCCAGGCGCTGGAAATCCGCTGCCTCGTCCGCCTTGACGTCGAGATGGCGCAACTGCACCTGGGCTTGCGTCCAGGCCAGGGTCTTGGCACGCTCGAAGGCGCTGCGGTCGTGATGCTTGTCGATCAGATCCAGCAGCGCGGCGCGCGAGGGCGCCACCAGCGTCCAGAAGGCGACGCGTGCCACGCCGCCAGGTGCGACCCGCACGCGCTGCCTGAGCGAGAAGATGGCGTCGAGCACCGTGCCCGTGGTGTTGGAGAGCGCACGGCCATGCCGCACGCCGTCCGCTATCCTGCCCGTTTGCCCCTCTTCCAGGAAGCGCGCCCGGTCGGTCTCGTATTGCGGATCCGCTACCACGTCGCCTTCGACGATCGCGAAATGGGCGGCCCAAATCGTGGGCTCCGTGGGCGAGCGCGTGCGGCGCGTGGCAACCAGCGCGCCGAACTCGGCCAGGTATTCGGTTTCGACAAACAGCTTGGAGAAGGCCTGATGCGCGATGTCGGCCGCCGGCACGGTCAGCACCAGCTCCGCATACGAGGTCAGCTCGATCTCGCGCGCGCGCCGCCCGCTGTTGGCCAGCGAGACTCGCCGCACTTCCCCGTCATCCTCGCCGGAGACCAGGATGGAGAGCGTGGTGACCAGGCTGCCATCGCGGCGGATGAATTCCGCGTGGTCTTCGGCAAAGACCACTTCGCTGCCCTGCTCGCCATCGTCCGTGTCGCCGCCGGCAAACTGTGCGCCGGCCGGCCAGACGGCGCGGCTGTGCGTATCGCGCAGGAAGATAAAGCTGCCAGCGTCGTCGCGGGTGGCATCCTCCCGCCACCGCGTCACGGCCAGATCGCGCCAGCGGCTGTAGCCAGCGCCAGCCGCGGTCAGCATCACCGCGTAGCGCCCGTTCGACAGCAGATGCGTGACGGGAGCACCGGGCGCGTAGCCCGAAAGCCTGCGCACCGTGGAATCCTCGCTGCCGGGCTCCAGCGTGGAAGCCTTCACCTCTTCGGCGCGGGGATGCGCAATGGCGACGTTGCGCGGCATGCGCTCCTGCAGCAGCAGCTCGGTGGCCTGGATCATCGGCTCGCGGTGAAAGCGCTCCCGCATCTGGCCGCCGTGCAGCGTATTGGCAATCGCCACGATGGTCATGCCCTGGTGGTGGGCCATGTAGCTGCGGATGATGGCGAATTCCTCATCTTCGGGCAGCCGGGACCGGGTGAAATCGATGGCCTCGTAGAAGCCGAAGCGCCCCTTTGCCCCCATCTGCGCGAGACGCGCGAAGTTCTGCTGCGCGCCTTGCGGATCCACCATGGTGGCCAGGCCGCTCGCATAGGGTGCGATCACGACGTTGTCGGAGAGCCCTCGCTTCAGGCCTAGTCCCGGCACGCCGAAGTTGGAGTACTGGTAGGTGAACTCCATGTCGCGCGCGTTGTAGGCGGATTCGGACACGCCCCATGGCACGCCCAGCGCGCGGCCGTAGCCCTGCTGGCGCTCCACCACCAACCGGTTGGTCTGCTCGAGCAGGCTGCCCGCCGGCGCGCGCATGATCAGCGACGGCATCAGGTACTCGAACATCGACCCGGACCACGAGATCAGCGCCGACCCGTTGCCCAGCGGCGTGGCCGTGCGGCCAAGGCGGAACCAGTGGCGCGTGGACACATCGCCCTTGGCGATGGCAAACAGGCTGGCGAGACGGGCCTCCGACGCGAGCAGGTCATAGCAGCTGACATCGAGCCGGTTGTCATCCTGCGAGTAGCCGATCGACAGCAGCTTGCGCTCCTCGTCAAACAGGAACGCGAAGTCCATCGCGAGCGCCATCTCGCGCGCCACGGCGGCGAGCGCTTGCAGGCGCGCGCCGAGCAAGTCCGGCGCTTCGATGCGTTCGACCCGGTCTTGTTCATGCTCGGCCACGGCCTTGCGCAGCGCTTCCACCCAGAACGCCAGGTCGCCAAGGCTGTCGTCGCCGGTGGCGGGCAGGATGTCGCGGGCGATCCCCGCGGCTTTTTCCGTCAGCCGCTTGAGCGCGGGCATCAGCATGGCCATGGCCTGCGCACCGTTGAGCTGGGTTTCGACCTGTTCCAGCAGTTCGCCGAGCTTGCCGGCGCGCTCGCCGCCCGCCAACGCCAGGCCGGCAATGGCCTCGCGCGCCAGCGTGACGGTATCCATCATGCCGAGCCGGAAATCCGGCGTCACCTCGGCATGGATCCATTCTTCACAGGCATTGGCCAGCGCAATCAGGTGCCCGGCCAGGTTACCGCTGTCGACCGATGAGACGTAGGCAGGCGTCAGGGCGCGCAGATCCTGCGTGCCATACCAGTTGTAGAAGTGGCCATGGCAGCGCTGCAGCTTTTGCATGGCGGCGAAGGCTGCCTCAAGCCGCTCGGCCGTCGCCGCCGTGCCGCTCCAGCCAAAGTCGCGCGCAGCGATGGCCGATAGCAGGTACAGGCCGATATTGGTGGGCGAGGTCCGGTGCGCAAGAACCGGTTTCGGGCGCTCCTGGAAATTGTCGGGCGGCAGCATGTTGTCCGCCGGCGTGACCATGGTCTCGAAAAAGCGCCAGGTGCGGCGCGCGGTCAGGCGCAGCTCGCGCGTGTCCGCGTCCGACACCACCAGCCGCCTTGCCACCTTTGGCGCCCGGCTGGCCCACAGCGCCAGCACGGGCGCGGCGAGCCAGAGCAATCCAAGGGGCAGCGCGAGCGGCCAGGAGGCGGGCGCGAAGGCCAGCGTGCCCGCAAGCAGCGCCAGCGTCAGCAATACGCCGCCCGTCATCTGCCGGTAAGAGCCCGCCAGGTCGAGCCGGGGGCTGGTCATGGACTGGGCGGCCGTGGTCCACTCCAGCAGGTGGCGACGCGTAAAGCGCAGCCGCGCCAGCGTGCGCGCGATGGCGTCGCTCATGCGCCAGGCCACGTCGGGCAGGAACGCCAGCGTCAGCAGCACCTGCGCGATGGCCGCGCGCAGGTCGTCCCACAGCATCCCCACGTGGTTGCGCAGCCGGATGCCGGCACGATGGGGAATGACGGAAAACACGCCGGGCAATAAGCCGGGAATCGCCATGGCCGCCAGCAACAGCAGCGTGCCGCGCAAGGCGGCACCGGGCGGCAGCAGCCAGCACGCGCCAAAGCACAGCAGCAGCGACGGCGCGAGCACCGAGCGCCGCAGGTTGTCCAGCATCTTCCAGCGGCCGAGCATCGGCACCGCCTGGCTGCCCTTGCGGCCGCGCAAGATCCAGTCAAGGAGCTGCCAGTCGCCACGTGTCCAGCGATGCTGGCGCTTGGCCGCCACGTCATAGCGCGCGGGGAAATCCTCGACGACTTCGATGTCCGAGGCCAGCCCGGCACGGGCGAACGAGCCCTCGAACAGATCATGGCTGAGCACCGCGTTCTCCGGCACGCGGCCGTGCAGCGCGGCCTCGAAGGCATCCACGTCATAGATGCCCTTGCCGGTATAGGAACCCTCACCGAAGATGTCCTGGTACACGTCCGATGCCGCAGCCGCATAGGGATCGATGCCGCCGGGCGCCGAGAAGATGCGCTGATAGAACGAACCCTCGCTGCCCACCGGCAGGGATGGCGTGACGCGTGGCTGCAGGATGGCGTAGCCGCCAACCACGCGCTGCAGCTTGTCGTCGAACCTTGGCCGGTTCAGCGGGTGGGCCATCTTGCCGATCAGCCGGAGTGCCGCGTCGCGCGGCAAGCGCGTGTCGGCATCGAGCGTGATCACGTAGCGCACATCGGGCGGTACCTGGGGCGGCCGGCCGTAGACAGGCATAAAGCTGGTGTCCGTGGCGCCGCGCAGCAGGCGGTTGAGTTCATGGAGCTTGCCGCGCTTGCGCTCCCATCCCATCCACTTGCCTTCTCCGGCGTTGAATATGCGGTGCCGGTGCAACAGCAGGAAGCGGTCGCCGGCGGGACCCGGCCCGTAGCGGCGATTCAGCTCGCCGATGGCTTCGGCCGCCACCGCCAAAAGGGCCGCGTCGCCCGGCATGGCTTCCTGGTCGGCGTCGGTGCCATCGGTGAGCAGCGCAAAGGTCAGGTCGCCACCGGCGCCGGCGAGGTGGTGCACCTCCAGGCGCTCGATCTGCTCGCGCAGGCTGGCTTCGCCCGATAGCAGCGTGGGCACGGCCACCAGCGTGCGCAACGCTTGCGGCACGCCTGCCGTGAGTTCAAGCCCCGGCAGGATGGATGCGCCAAAGAGCCAGGCGATGCCGCGGTTGACCACCGCCGTTGCCACCTCGCTGGCTGGCACGAAGCCCAGCAAGCCGACCAGCGCGAGCCAGCCGCCGTGGAGCGCCGGCATGGCCGCCGCCGCAAGCAACCAGAGCGAGCCGCCGAGCAGCGCGAGGGTGACCAGCAGGATGGCGCCCATATAGCCGCCAATGCCCAGCGCGATATTGAGACGGGAAAACCGCAGCCGCGCCGGGGCACGGAAGCCGATCACGCGCTCGAAGGCGCGCCGGCCCTCGGCGATCAGGTGATACCCCGGGTCCCCGATGCGCTCCGCCTGCGCTGCATCGGCGGTGCCGGCCGCCGCGGCGCGTGCCGTGGCCAGCGCGAGATCGGCGATCTCCAGCTCCGAGGCCAGTGAGCCGCGTGCAAGCTGCTCAATCGCGCTGCGGTAAAGATTGCGGGTGGGGAAATCCATTTCGGCATAGCCGCTGCCATCGCGCAAACGCGCGTCGACCAGGCTCACGCTCTCGAACAGTTCGGCCCAGTCGATATCGGAAATCAGCCGCATGCTGGTGATGACATTGCGCACTGTCACGTTGGACGCACCCTGGCGCTGCTGGGCATGCCGCACCACACCCTCGATGGACGCGCCCTGCCGCCCGAGCCGCTCTTCCAGCCAGCCCAGGGTGGGCGTGGTCCGTGGGTCCTGGTCCCGCAGGCGCTTGGCCAGTTGCGCGGCAAACAGCTCCGACAAGGGCGCAGCGGCGCGCGAGGCGATATCCGTGTCGAGCGCCGACCGGGCGCAGCCCGACTTGAGCAGCTGCTTCGACAGATCGTCCGCGTCGGCGCGGGCGATGCGCCCGGCGGTTATCTGCTCGGCCAGGCGGCGCAGGTTCTCGATCAGGACGATGCGCAGCGTGATGGCCACCGCCCACAGCTCGCCGATGGTCAGCGGCTGCACACGCTGGTAGGCGGCTATGAAGCGCCGCAGGGTGTCCGGGTCGATATGGCTGTCGGTATGCGCGACAAAGGCCCAGGCAAGGCCAAACACCCGGGGATAGCCCGCGAATGGCCCCTCGCTGAGCTTGGGCAGCTGGCGATAGTAGCCGGGCGGCAGGTCATCGCGGATCTCGCGGATCTGCGCTTCCACCAGGTGGTAGTTGTCCAGCAGCCATTCGGCCGCGGGCACCACGGCCCTGCCGCTCTCCAGTTCCGCCGCGCTGGCCCGGTAGGCCGCGAGCAATACTTCGGCATTGTCATTGAGGCGGCTGCGCAACGTGCGCACGCGCGGCGGCTTCGACGTGACAGGCTGGGCCGCGGCAAGGCTTTGCGCATGCTGCTCCAGCCGCTCGATCCCGAACAGCTCCTCCCGCACTGGCGCCTTGTCATCCCACGGCGAAGGGGTGGATGCGTACTCAAACGTACGGCCTAGCACTGAATACATGGACGCCTTGGTTGCCAACGGGGATCGGGAGGCGGGCTCGCCTCCTTAAAAACGGCTGGCCGGCAAGCCTGAAGCTTGCCGGCCATCACGCGATCGCTTCGCGGACTGTTGCGCCAAGGCGAGTGTGTTCTCGTCTACAGGCGGCCCAGAAGTACCAACACCAGCACCACGACCAGCAGCAGGCCTAGCACGCCGCTGGGCATATAGCCCCAGGAACGGCTGTGCGGCCACGTCGGCATCGCACCGAGCAAGACGAGCACAAGCACGACCAGTAAAACGGTTCCTAACATGGAACGCTCCTTTCCCGACTCCGCGTTATTAGCCAGGCCGCCGCAGATATCTCGCCAGGGGACCGGAATCTTCGAGCCCGATGCGAAGGTAGCCGCGCCATTGGGCATGGACCTGACCGCTATCGTCACGTTGCCATGGATGGAGTGCGGTGTCGGTACGATGACGGACAATTGGCGCCCGTTCCTGGCGTTGAACGGCGCAGGGGTGAAAGGGAGCGGGAAACGCGGGGGCATGACAGCCATGGTGGCCTTGAGGCCAGCGGGAAGGCAGCATGCTTCGGGGAAGAACTGAACCAGGGGCAAGGCCGCAGGCGGAAACTCGTGGGTGCGACTGGGGTCCGGTCCAGACAGCCGGCCGCGCGTATTCGCAGCGCCGCTGTGCGCGCATCTTCGCACACTCCAGCCCTGAACCCTCCTTATATTTCCAGCAGCGGCATTTCTCCGTGCTGCGAGAGTGCCGGATAGCACCTCTGCGCCGGAAATATGCTCAATACGGCGCTTGCGCGACGTATGCCGGTCACCAAGCCCCGCAATTTCTGCGTGCCACCAAGCAGTGCGCCGCGCCCCATCCCCGATCCCTGGCCCGCAAACACGCCGGCCAACGCCCATTTCTTGCGCGTCGCACCATTTCCAGGCAAGCCTCCAGCATCGCCCGGCGGCGTGCCATCCACGCCCATGCAAGACGAGATTTTGTTAGGAATCAAGGCCTTGCACCCCGCACCGCAACAAATCCGGCTGCAAATTGAACACGTGGCCTGAACTTTGCGTAATCGGTATAAGTGCCAACTGTCGACAGCTGACCATCGACCTACAGTGACCTAATCGCCAATCCAAGGAAACACAAACATGGGCAACAACGTCTCTTCCCGCCTGGTTCCCGCCATCTCCGAGGCCGAGCAACGGGTGCGTGAAGATCTCGCCGCCGCATACCGCCTGGTCGCCCTGTATGGCATGGACGACAGCATCTACACCCATATCTCGGCCCGGGTGCCGGGCACCGAGGACCGCTTCCTGATCAACCCGTTCGGGATGTTGTTCCGGGATATCACCGCGTCTTCGCTGGTGTGCATCGACCTGGACGGCAACATCATCAGCGGCCCGCCCGGGCAAGACGTGAACCCCGCTGGCTTCACCATCCATAGCGCCGTGCACGCTGCCCGGCATGACGCCGTCTGCGTGCTGCATACGCATACCGTGGCAGGCGTGGCGGTATCGTCGCTGGCCTGCGGCTTGCAGCCGTCCAACCAGTGGGCGCTGCAATTCCATGACCGGGTGTCGTACCACGACTTCGAGGGCATTGCGCTGGACCATGAGGAGCGCGTGCGCCTGGTGGCCGACCTCGGCCCGGACAAGCGCGCCCTGATCCTGCGCAACCATGGCCTGGTCACGCTGGGCCGCAGCGTGGCCGAGGCGTTCATCCTCATGCACAACCTGGAGCGCGCCTGCCGCGTGCAGGTGGCGATCCAGTCCAGCGGCCAGCTGGTCAATCCGGTGCCCCCAGCCATTTGCGAGAGGACTGCGCGCCAGTACGAGAGTGGCGACACCAACCGCCTGCCCGGCGCGGCCGACCCGTACGCGCGGGAATGGCGCGCCTTGCTGGAGCGGCTGGAGCCGGCCGCTGCCACGTCGTACCGCGACTGAGGCCCTGCCCGCCCCGCCCGCCTTACCCGTTACGTCTTGCCTGTTACGTCTTGCCAGTCATCTATCCCTAGCCCCCAGGAGAGTTCCGCAATGAATCGTCGCCAACTGATCAAAATGGGTGTTGCCACCACCGGGCTGTCGCTCGCCGGCGTGCCGTTCCACGTCCTCGCGGCCGGCAAGAAGGGCGGCGTGATCAACGCGCTCGTCCAGCCTGAGCCTTCCGGCCTGATGATCGGCATTACCCAGAACGGCCCCACCCAGCTGATCTCCGGCAACATCTACGAGGGCTTGCTGCGCTATGACGAGAAGCTGGAACCGCTGCCGGCGCTGGCGACCTCCTGGACGGTGAACCCGGCCGGCACCCTGTACACGTTCAAGCTCAAGCCCAAGGTCACCTGGCATGACGGCAAGCCGTTCACCGCGGCAGACGTGGTGTTCTCCGCCGATGTGTTCCTGCGCAAGACGCACGCCCGGCTGCGCGCCAACCTGGCGGCGGTGGAGAGCATCCGCGCGGTGGACCCGTTGACGGTGGAGTTCAAGCTGAAGTACCCGTTTAGCCCGTTCCTCGGCATCTTCGAAGTGGGCACCATGCCCATGGTGCCCAAGCATATCTACGAAGGCACGGATTTCCTGACCAACCCCGCCAACGCCAAGCCCATCGGCACCGGCCCGCTGAAGTTCAAGGAATGGGTGCGCGGCTCGTACATCCAGCTGGTGCGCAACGATGCGTATCACCAGCCCGACGTGCCGCTGGTCGACAGCGTGTACTTCCACGTGATCCCCGATGCCTCGGCGCGCGCCGCGGCGTTCGAGTCCGGCAAGGTCGACCTGGTGCCCGGCGGCGCGGTGGAGTACTTCGATGTGGCGCGCCTGAGCAAGCTGCCCGGCGTGCAGGTCACCACCAAGGGCTGGGAATTCTTCGCGCCGCACTCGTGGTTGTGGGTCAACAACCGCAAGGCGCCGATGGACAACATCAAGTTCCGCCAGGCGCTGGCCTTTGCCATCGACCGCGACGCGATCGCCAAGGTGGCATGGCAAGGCTATGCCAAGAGCGCCACCGGCCCCTTCAACAGCCACATCAAGTACGCCAGCACCGACGTGGCCAAGTATCCGCGCGACTTGGCCCGCGCCAAGCAGTTGCTCACCGAATCCGGCTACAAGGGCGAAACCGTGCGCCTGCTGCCCCTGCCCTACGGCGAAACCTGGACCCGCTCCGCCGAGATCGTGCGGCAGAACCTGCAACAGGCCGGCGTGAAGATCGAGATGACCCCCACCGACGTGGCGGGCTGGGGCGAGCGGCTGAACAAGTGGGACTACGACCTGGCCTTCACCTACGTCTACCAGTACGGCGACCCGGCGCTGGGCGTGGCGCGCAACTACACCTCGGACAATATCGCGCAGGGCTCGCCGTTCAACAACGTCGAGGGCTATCGCAACGCCAAGGTCGACGAGCTGTTCCAGGCTGGCGCGCGCGAGATCGACCCGGCCAAGCGCGCGGCGATCTACTTTGAGGTGCAGAAGATCCTGGTCAACGAGATGCCGGTGGTGTGGCTGCACGAGCTCAACTTCCCTACGCTGTACCGCGGCCGCATCAACAATCCCATCAGTTCCGGCATTGGCCTGAACGACGGCATCGGCCGCGCCTGGCTGGCGTGATGGCAGTCATCTTCATCTCTGGGGCAAAGCCATGAGTCGTACGCAGCGCATGCTGGGCCGGGTGGTACAGGGCGTGATCGCAATCCTGGTCATCGCGACCGTCAATTTCCTGCTGATCCGGGCCGCGCCGGGAGACCCCGTCTCGGTGATGGCCGGCGAGGCCGGCGCATCCGACCCGCAGTTCGTGGCGCAGTTGCGCACGCAGTTCGGGCTGGACAAGCCGGTGCCGGAGCAGCTTGCCACTTACCTCGGGCATGTGGTGCACCTGGACCTGGGCTACTCGTACCGCCAGCAGCAGCCGGTGCTGGACCTGATCCTGCAGCGCCTGCCCGCCACGCTGATCCTGACCGGCAGCGCCTTCCTGCTCTCGGTGCTGTTCGGCGTGGTGCTGGGGGCGTGGGCGAGCCGGCGCGCGGGGAGCTGGGTGGACAACGCCATCACCCTCTTCGCGCTGGTGTTCTACGCCACGCCGCTGTACTGGCTGGCGATGATGGCGGTGCTGCTGTTCTCGGTCAAGCTCGACTGGCTGCCCGGCTTTGGCTACTTCACCGTGGGGGCGGACCTGCATGGCCTGGCGCTGGTGTTCGACATTGCCACGCACCTGGTGCTGCCCGCGCTCACGCTGGCGCTGTTCTACATGGCGGTGTATGCCCGCATGACGCGCGCCTCGATGCTGGAGGTGGCGCAGATGGATTTCGTCAAGACCGCGCGCGCCAAGGGCGTGCGGCCCGGGCGCATCCAGCGTGCCCACATCCTGCGCAACGCCCTGCTGCCGGTGGTGACGCTGGCCGGCATCCAGGCCGGCGGCATGATCGGCGGCGCGGTGCTGACCGAGACGGTGTTCGCCTGGCCCGGCATTGGCCGCCTGATGTTCGACGCCCTGCTGCAGCGTGACTACAACCTGCTGCTGGGCTGCTTCCTGGTCACCGCGGCCATGGCCGTGTTGTTCAACCTGTTGACCGACTTTGTCTACACGCTGGTCGACCCGCGGATCGAGATGCAATGAAGAACACTTTCTGGCGGCGGTTCTGCCGCAACAAGGCAGCCGTGCTCGGCATGGTGGTACTGGTGGGCTTTGCCGTGCTCGCGCTGTTGGGCCCGTGGATGGCCGGGCACGATCCCTGGGACATGGTGCAGCAGCCGTTCCTGCAGCCGATGCAGGAGCCCGGCTTTGCCATGGGCACCGACACCATGGGGCGCGACATCCTGGCGGGCGTGATCCACGGCGCGCGCATCTCGCTGCTGATCGGCGTGGTGTCCACCGTGGTCTCGCTGCTGATCGGCGTAACGCTGGGCGCTATCTCAGGCTACTTCGGCGGCTGGATCGATGCGGCGCTGATGCGCTTTACCGAGCTGTTCCAGGCGGTGCCGAGCTTTGCGCTGGCGCTGGTGCTGGTGGCGATCTTCGAGCCGTCGATCGGCTCTATCGTGGCTGCCATCGCCATCGTCTCCTGGCCGCCGGTGGCGCGGCTGGTACGCAGCGAGTTCCTCACGCTGCGCCAGCGCGACTTTGTGCAGGCCGCCAAGCTGGCCGGGCAGTCGACGCCACGCATCATCCTGTCGCAGATCCTGCCCAATGCCAGCTCGCCGATCGTGGTGATGGCCTCGCTGATGGTGGCGACCGCCATCCTGCTGGAATCCAGCCTGAGCTTCCTAGGCCTGGGCGACCCCAACCACATGAGCTGGGGCTATATGGTGGGCTCGGCGCGCACGGTGCTGCGCCAGGCCTGGTGGATGGCGGTGTTTCCCGGCACGGCCATCCTGCTGACGGTGCTGGCGCTCAACATGGTGGGCGAAGGCCTGAACGACGCGCTCAACGCGCGCCTTGGCGGGAGTGGACGATGAGCACACCGGTACTAGATATCCAGGACCTGAGCATCCGCCTGCCGGCCGGCGGCGACCGCGCCCTGGCGGTGCAGGGCGCCTCGCTGACGCTTGCGGCCGGCCAGACACTATGCGTGGTGGGCGAGTCGGGCTCGGGCAAGTCCATGATCGCCAATGCGGTGATGGGCCTGCTGCCGCGCCCGCATGTGGAGCCGGTTGCCGGGCGCATCCTGTTTGAGGGCCAGGACCTGCTGCAACTGGATGACGACGCCATGCGCGAGTTGCGCGGGCAGAAGATCGGCATGGTGTTCCAGGAACCCATGACGGCGCTCAACCCGGTGATGCGCATCGGCGACCAGATCGCCGAAGTGTTCGACGCGCACCAGCGGCTGGGCGCGGCCGACAAGCGCAAGCGCATCGTGGCGGCGCTGGCCGATGTCGGCCTGCCCGATCCGGAGCTGCTGTACGACAGCTATCCCTTCCGCCTGTCGGGCGGCCAACGCCAGCGCGTGATGATCGCGTGCGCCATGGCGCTGGAACCGCGCCTGTTGATTGCGGACGAGCCCACCACCGCGCTCGACGTGACCACCCAGGCGCAGATCCTGCAACTGATCCGCGATCTGCAGAAGCGGCGCGGCATGGCCGTGCTGTTCATCACGCACGACTTTGGCGTGGTGTCCGAGATCGCCGACCAGGTGGTGGTGATGCAGACCGGCACCATCGTGGAGGCCGGGCCGGCCGCGCGCGTGCTGACCGATCCGCAGCATGCCTATACGCGCAAGCTGATCAGCGCCATTCCCGGCGGCCATTTGCGCCAGCCTCCCGTGGAGGTCGAGGTCAACCGCGTGCTGCAGGTGCAGGACCTGTGCAAGACCTATCGCACCGGCGGCAGCCTGCTGCGGCGCGGGCGCGAGGTGCAGGCCGCGCGCAACGTGAACTTCGAGCTGCTGCGCGGGCAGACGCTCGGGCTGGTGGGCGAATCGGGCTCCGGCAAATCCACGGTGGGCCGTTGCATCGTCGGCCTGGCGCCGTTCGACAGCGGGCGCATCGTGATCAACGGGCGCAACCTGTCGCAAGGCGGCGGGCTGCTGCAGCGCGCGGGCGGCAAGCTGCAGATGGTGTTCCAGGATCCGTACGCATCGCTCAATCCCCGGCATCGGATCGGTGCGGCCATCGCTGCCGGCCCCATCGCACAGGGCGTGTCGCGCCAGGAGGCACAGGCTCGCACGCTGGAGTTGCTCGGGCTGGTCGGGCTGGGACCGGAGGCGGCCGAGCGCTACCCGCACGAGTTCTCCGGCGGGCAGCGCCAGCGCATCGGCATTGCAAGGGCGCTGGCGATGCAGCCGGAGCTGCTGGTGGCGGACGAGCCCGTCTCCGCGCTGGATGTGTCGGTGCAGGCGCAGGTGCTGGAGCTGTTCGCCAAGGTGCGCGAGCAGTTCAAGCTGGCCATGGTCTTCATCACCCACGACCTGCGCGTGGCGGCGCAGATGTGCGACAAGATCGCCGTCATGCAGCGGGGCGAGGTGGTTGAGTACGGCGAGACGGCCCGCGTGCTGAGCGCGCCCGAGCATCCATACACGCGCAAGCTGATCGAAGCCATTCCGCGCTTGACCCGGGCGCAGGAAGTTGCGGAGGCACCGGAGCCAGGCCGCCTGGAAGCGGTCGGAGGCTACGCATGACCCGTACCGACCCCGACAATCTGGCCGACACATTGGACACGATGGAGACGATGGACACGACGACAAATAAACCACCCTGCGTGGCACTGCTTAGCAGCGTGCTCGACATGAACTACCTCGTCCCAGCCTTCCGCGCGGCAGCGCCCGGGCTGGACCTTCGGGTCGGCCCCGACCTGGGAGCGCTCGACGACATCGATGCCGCGGTCTGCTGGGCGCCCCCGCCTGGCGTGCTGGCGGCCATGCCAAGGCTGCGCCTGGTGCAGTCGCTGGGCGCGGGCATCGACCACCTGCGCAGCGATCCGGACCTGCCGTGCGGGCCAACCGTCTGCCGCATCGTGGATACCGCCATGGCCGGCAGCATGACGGCCTACGTGACGTGGGCCGTGATCCAGCATCAGCGCAGCATGGGCGCGTATCTGGCCAGCGCGGCAGCCGGGCAGTGGCAGGAGCAGCCCATCGTGGCGCCATCACGGCATCGCGTGGGCATCGCAGGGCTTGGCACGCTGGGCATTGCCAGCGCCCGCGCGCTGCAGGCGGTGGGCTATGCGGTGCGCGGCTGGAGCCGCAGCCCCAAGGCGGATCTGCCCGAGGGCGTCGAAGCCTTCCACGGCCAGGACGGGCTGGATGCCTTCCTGGCGGGCTGCGACGCACTGGTCTGCCTGCTGCCGCTCACCGCGCAGACGCAAGGCTTCCTGTGCGCCGACCTGTTCGCCCGCCTGCCGCGCGGCGCGCATCTGATCAACGTGGGCCGCGGCAGCCACCTGGTCGAGGCCGACCTGCTGCGCGCGCTGGACGACGGCACGCTGGGCGCGGCCACGCTGGACGCCTTCCAGCACGAGCCGCTGCCATCCGAGCACCCGTTCTGGCGGCATCCGCGCGTCACAGTCACGCCGCACGTGGCGGCACGCACCGATTCGGCCACGATCGCGCGCCAGACGCTGGATAATCTGGACCAGCTGTGCCGCGGGCAGCGGCCTGCCGTGGCAGTCGACCCGGCACAGGGATATTGATTCGTATGGTTGATCGGCCTTTCATGTTCGCCCACCGTCCGGCAACGCGCCGCTTGACGCCAACTGCTGGTTTGCTCCCCTCTCCCGCTTGCGGGAGAGGGGCGGGGGAGAGGGCGGGCGTTCGTCAAGAACCCGATGCCACACCTGCCTTCCAACGGTCGCAATCGGGATCGGCAACGGCGCAGCACCGTGGCTTAGCCAGCGCCCGCCCTCTCCCCCAACCCCTCTCCCACTTTGTGGGAGAGGGGAGCAACCCAGCGGTGCGACCAAGCGATGCGGAAGTCCGATGAAACTTTGCTTTGCATGCTGCCTGCCCCGCCACCCGATACCTACAACAGGACGTCACTGACATGACCGTCGCCTTGCCCTCGCACGCTGCCCTTGCCGCCGACGATATCGCGGCCCATCTGCATCCCTTTACCAACCTGGCCGCCCACCCCGGCGTCGGCCCGCTCGTCATCACCAAGGGCGACGGCATCTATGTGGAGGACGACCAGGGCAAGCGCTACCTGGAGGGCATGTCGGGCCTGTGGTGCAGCTCGCTCGGGTTCAGCCATGCGCGCGTGATCGAGGCCGGCGTGCAGGCCATGCGCACGCTGCCCTACTATCACACCTTCAACCACCGCTCCAACCCGGCGGCCATCATGCTGGCCGAGAAGCTCGTCGCGATGGCGCCGGTGCCGATGTCCAAGGTGTTTTTCGCCAACTCCGGCTCGGAGGCCAACGACACCGCCGTCAAGCTGGTCTGGTACTACCACAACGCCATCGGCAAGCCGGACAAGAAGAAGATCATCGCGCGCACCAACGCCTATCACGGCGTCACGGTGGCGGCGGCGAGCCTTAGCGGCCTGCAAGCCAATCACCGCGATTTCGACCTGCCGATCGACCGCATCCTGCGCGCCGGGTGCCCGCACCACTACCGCTACGGCGCGCCGGGCGAGAGCGAAGCCGCCTTCGCCAGCCGCCTCGCGCAGGAACTGGAAGCGCTGATCCAGGCCGAGGGCCCGGACACCATCGGTGCCTTCATTGCCGAGCCGGTGATGGGCGCGGGCGGCGTGATTGTGCCGCCGGCCACCTACTTCGCCGAGATCCAGGCCGTGCTGCGCCGCCATGACGTCCTGCTGATCGCCGACGAGGTGATCTGCGGCTTCGGGCGGACCGGTGCGATGTTCGGCTCCACCACCTATGGCATGCAGCCCGACATCCTCACCTGCGCCAAGGCGCTGTCCTCCGGCTACATGCCGATCTCGGCTGTGATGGTGTCGGAGAAGGTGCACGCGGCGATTGCCGCCAACAGCGGCAAGATCGGCACCTTTGGCCATGGCTTCACCTACTCGGGCCATCCGGTCACCACGGCGGTGGCGCTCGAAACGCTGCGCGTCTACGAGGATGACCGCATCCTCGATCACGTGAACGCGGTCACGCCCCGCTTCCAGCAGGCGCTGCGGGCTTACGCAGGGCGCGCGCTGGTGGGCGAGGTGCGCGGGGTCGGCCTGCTGGGCGCGATCGAGCTGGCGGCGGATCCGGCGGCGCGGCGCGCCTTCGACCCGGCGCAGAAGGCTGGCCCGCGCCTGGCGCAGCTGGCGCAGGAGCAAGGCCTGATCGTGCGCGCCATGGGCGACACCATCGCCTTCTGCCCGCCGCTGATCATCACCGAGGCGCAGATCGACGAGTTGTTCGCGCGTTTCGAGCGCGCCATGGTGGCGGCCGAGCGTGAGTTCCCAGCCGGCAGCAATGGCGGCAACAAGGCTGCGGCCTGATGACCGGCCCGGCCAATCCGTCGCTGCGGCCTACCACGGCGAGCGCGCGCCGCGACGGCATCGTGCTGTTCTTCTGCGCGCTGGTGGCGTTCGCCAGCTACGACGCCTTCTGCAAGTGGATGCTGCGCGACCACTCGGCGCCGATGATGAACCTCACCCGCTATGTGTCGGTGAGCGTCATCGCGCTGGTGTGGCTGGTGCGCGCAGGCGACCTGAAGCTGTGGCGCGCGCCCTGCAAGTGGCTGCTGCTGGCGCGCGGGCTGGCCCTTGGCATCGTGGCCAGCTGCTTCATGGCGGCGCTGGTCTACATGCCCTTGGCCGAGGCCACGGCGATCTACTTCACCGCGCCGCTGATCATGGTGGCGCTGTCGCCGGCGGTGCTGGGCGAACGGGTGGGCTCTGCGCAGTGGGCGGCGGTGCTGGCCGGCTTTGGCGGCATGCTGCTGATCGTGCGGCCCGGCGGCGACCTGCCCTTTGTCGGCACGGTGCTGATGATGGTCTCGGCCGTGTGCTACGCGGCCTTCCAGTTGCTGACGCGCCGGCTTGCCGGCGAGGTCGCGGGGCCGGTGCTCTACGCCTGGACCGCGCTGATCTGCCTGGTGGTGACCGGCGTGCCTGCGCTGGCCACGCTGCCCGAGGTCATGCCGTGCGCGCCGGACATCCTGCAGATGATGGCCGGCGGCGCCTGCAGCGGCCTGGCCCAGCTGCTGCTGCTCGCCGCCTTCCGGCGCGTTGCCGCCTCCACGCTCGCGCCGCTCAATTACTTTCAACTGCTGCTCGCCGTGCTGATCAGCACCTTTGTCTTCCAGCGCCCGCCCGATGGCATCGCGCTGGCGGGCATCGTGCTGATCATGCTGTCGGGCGGCTACCTCGCGTTGCGCGCACGGCAAGCGCCGTCGGTGCATCCCGTCGTAGCCCGACCCAAGGACTAAGCCCATGTCTGATTCCGCGTTCGAAGAATCCTCTCCCTTTGCCTCCATCGAGGTCTCCGACCTGGTGGCCGCGGTGGAGGCCCAGCTCACCCAGGCCATCGTCGAAGGCCGGCTGCCACCCGGCAGCCGCATTGTCGAGGCGGACATCGCCCGCCGCATGAATGTCAGCCGCGCGCCGGTGCGCGAGGCGGCGCGGCGGCTGGAGCGCCAAGGCGTGCTGGTCTCGCGCCCGCGCCATGGCTTTGCGGTACGCACGGTGACGGTGCGCGAGATCGATGACCTGTTCCAGGTAAGGCTGAACCTGGAGCTGATGGCGGCATCGCTCGCCTGCGAGCAGGCGCCGGAGGCCGGACTCAAGCAGCTTGTGGCCATGGTCGACCGCATGGTGCAGGAGGCCGAATCATTGCCGCAGATCGAGCGGGTGGCGCGCGACCTGGCGTTCCACACGGCCATCTGCGAGCTGTCCGGCAATGCCTACCTGCACCGCATGTTCTCCATGATGCAAACGGAGATCCGCATGATCGTGGCGCTGATCGACAGCGTGTACCACGACCCGAAGGCCGTGGCCGAGACCCACCGCCCCATCGCCGAGGCGATTGCGCGGCGCGACGAAGCCGCCGCGCAAGCCGCGGTGCGCTTCCATATCGATGACGCCTGGGTCCATGTCCGGGCGGTGTTCATGCAAAAACAAGGCGTTGCCGAGGCGCCCCCGATGGAGTCCGTCCTATGAAAGTCGTCTACAGCGATCTGCATCTCGACCACGATCCGCACGCGTTCATGGTGCGCGGCAGGATGAAGCGCAGCAACGAGCAGCCCGAGCGCGCCCTGCGCCTGCTGGCGGCAGTGCGCGCCGACGGCCACGACGTGATCGCCCCCGCCGATCACGGCCCGGGCCCGCGCGCCGCGATCCACACGCCGGAATACCTGCGTTTCCTGGAAACCGCGTATGACCGCTGGCAACTGCTGCCCGACGCCTCCGAAGAGGTCTTGCCCAACATCCATCCCTTCCCCGGGCAGCCCTGCACCTACCCCGACAGCGTGGTCGGCCAGGCCGGCTTCCATATGGGCGACGCCGCCTGCTCCATCGGGCCCAACACCTGGCGCGCGGCGGCCGGGTCTGCCGACGTGGCCACCCACGCCGCGCAACTGGTCGCCGACGGGGAACGCGCCGCCTACGCGCTGTGCCGCCCGCCCGGCCACCACGCCTATGCGGACCGCGCCAACGGCTTCTGCTACCTGAACAACACCGCCATTGCCGCGCAGCACCTGCGCCGCCACCATGACCGCGTCGCCATCCTCGACATCGACATGCACCACGGCAACGGCACGCAGGGCATCTTCTATCGCCGCAACGATGTGCTGACCGTGTCGCTGCATGGCGACCCGATGCTGTTCACGCCCTTTTTCACCGGCCATGCGCACGAGCGCGGCGAGGCGCAAGGCCTCGGCTACAACATCAACCGCCCGCTGGCACGCGGCACCGGCGACGAGGCCTACCTGGCGGCGCTGCGCGACGTGTGCCAGAGCATCCGCGCCTTCGCGCCCGGCGCGCTGGTGGTGGCGCTGGGGCTGGACGCGCACGAGCGCGATCCGTACCAGGCGCTGGCCGTCACCACGCCCGGCTTCGCCCTCATCACCGCGGAAATCGCGCGGCTGGGCCTGCCGACGGTGCTGGTGCAGGAAGGCGGGTATCTCTCCGACGACCTCGGGCCCAACCTGTCGAGCGCGCTGCGCGGCTTCGCGAGCGCAGCATGAACGGGCCGGCAAGCGCGGCGCTGGCCGCCGCCGATGTGCTTAGCGAAGGCTCGCCCGAAGTCCCTGCGGCGTGGGCAATGGCGCTGCTCACGCAGCACTACGGGCTGGCGGGCCGGCTCTCCCTGCTAAGCGGCGAGCGCGACCGGAACTTCCTGCTGGAGACGCCGGCGGCAAGCTACATGCTCAAGGTCTCCCATCCCGCCGAGCTGCCGCTGGTGGCGGACTTCCAGACCCAGGCGCTGCTGCACATCGCCGCGACCGATCCCGCCCTGCCCGTGCAGCGCATCGTGCCGACCCTGGCGGGCCAGCCGTCGCTGATCGCGCAGCCGCCGGGCGGCGAAGCGCGCGTGGTGCGCCTGTTCAGCTACCTGCCGGGCGAGCCGCTGCCCAAGGCGCAGCGCTCGCAAGCGCAGGCACGGGCGCTGGCGCGCACGCTGGCACGGCTCGACCTGGCGCTGCGCGGCTTGCGCCATCCCGCCGACGAACTGGAGCTGCCATGGGACATCCAGCGCGCCGACCGCGTGCGCGGGCTGCTCGACAGCGTCCCGGACGCGGCGCGCCGCGCGCTGGCAACGCGCGCGCTGGATCGCTTTGCCGCCAACGTGCAACCCCGGCTGGCGCGCCTGCGGGCCCAGCCGATCCACAACGATTTCAATATCTATAACGTGC
The DNA here is from genome assembly GCF_044627735.1 of Cupriavidus sp. CuC1. Taxonomy (NCBI): domain Bacteria; kingdom Pseudomonadati; phylum Pseudomonadota; class Betaproteobacteria; order Burkholderiales; family Burkholderiaceae; genus Cupriavidus; species Cupriavidus sp. CuC1. The sequence continues at coordinate 22,643 of NZ_JBIUHC010000065.1, forward strand.
TGGTCGACCCGCAAGATCATGCGCGCATCGCGGGCGTGCTGGATTTTGGCGACATGGTCCATGCGCCGCTGATCGACGACCTGGCCGTGGCCGCCGCCTATCAGGTCGACCCGACCGGCGACACGATGGCCACGCTGGCGGACTTTGTCGCCGCGTACCACGCGGTGCTGCCCCTGGAGGCGGACGAGATCGACGTGCTGTTCGACCTGGTGCAGGCCCGGCTGGTGATGGTGGTAGCCATCAGCGGCTGGCGCGCCGCGCGGCATCCGGAGAACGCCCCTTACCTGCTGCGCAACAACGCGGTCTCCTGGCAACGGCTGGCGGCCTGTGACGCCATCCCGACGGAGCAAGCGCGCAACGTCCTGCGCCAGGCCTGCGGGCTGGCTTGACCACGACACCAAGGAATCCGATGACCATTGCCGCAGCTATCCCCTGCGTTGCCGAACTGGCCGAGCGGCGCGCTCGCGTGCTCGGGCCCGCGTACCGCCTGTTCTACGACGAGCCGCTGCACATCGTGCGCGGCGAAGGCGTATGGCTTTACGGCGCCAGCGGCGAGCGCTACCTCGATGCGTACAACAACGTGGCGTCCGTCGGCCATTGCCATCCGCATGTAGTGGATGCCATCGCCCGCCAGGCGGCGCAGCTGAACACGCATACGCGCTACCTGCACGAGGGCATCCTGGATTACGCCGAGCGCCTGCTGGCGACCATGCCCGACGCGCTGGGCCATGCCATGCTCACCTGCACCGGCAGCGAGGCCAACGACCTGGCGATGCGCATCGCCCGCGCCCACACCGGCGCGCAAGGGCTGATCATCACGCGCTTTGCCTATCACGGGGTCACCGCGTCCATTGCCGAGGCATCGCCCTCGCTCGGGCGCTACGTGAAGCTTGGCGACAACGTGCGTACCGTGCCCGCGCCGGACAGCTTGCGCGTGCCGGCCGCACAGCTCGGCGCGGCCTTTGCCGAAGGCGTGCGGCACGCCATGGAAGACCTACGCGCGCACGGCATCCGCCCCGCCGCGCTGCTGGTCGATACCGTGTTCTCCAGCGACGGCATCTTCACCGATCCGCCCGGCTTCCTGCGGGAGGCGGTGGCCGCCATCCGCGCGGCCGGCGGCGTGTTCATCGCCGACGAGGTGCAGCCGGGACTGGGGCGCACCGGAGACGCGTTCTGGGGCTTCCAGCGTCATGATGTGGTGCCCGACATCGTCACCATGGGCAAGCCGATGGGCAACGGCCATCCGCTCGCCGGGCTGGCCGTGCGCCCCGAGGTGCTGGAAGCCTTTGGCCGCGAGTGCCGGTATTTCAATACCTTCGGCGGCAACCCGGTTTCCGTCGCCGCCGGCATGGCCGTGCTTGATGTCATCGAGCAGACGCAACTCATGGCACAGGTGCGGCGCGTTGGCGCGTACCTGCGCGAGCGCCTGGCGGGCGTGGCGGCGCGGCACCCGCTGATCGGCGATATCCGCGGCGCGGGGCTCTTCGTGGCGGTCGAGTTTCTCGATAGCGGCGATGCCAGCCGGCCGGCGACGGCGCTGACCGCGCGCATCGTCAACGGGCTGCGCCGCCGCCATGTGCTGGTTGGCGCCACCGGCGAAGCGGCCAACATCCTGAAGATCCGCCCGCCGATGGTGTTCACCGAAGCGCACGCCGACCTGCTGGCCGACACCCTGGACGCGGTGCTGGCCGAGGTGGAGAACGAGCGCCCGGCCTGAAAGGCCCGAAACGCCCGGCTAGCGCGCCGCCAGCTTCGCCGCGATGCCGGCCACGTGCCGGCCCTGGTACTTTGCGATCGCCAGCTCGTTCTCGCTGGGCTGGCGCGAGCCATCGGCCGCCGTCATGGTGGACGCGCCATAAGGCGTGCCGCCGGTGATCTGGCTCATGTCCAGCAGCCGCGCTTCGGCGTAGGGCACGCCCACAATCACCATGCCCTGGTGCAGCAGCGTGGTGTGGAAGCTGGTAATCGTGGTTTCCTGCCCGCCATGCTGGCTGGCGGTGCTGGTAAAGACGCTGCCGACCTTGCCCACCAGGCCGCCGCTCATCCACAGCCCGCCGGTCTGGTCGAGAAAATTGCGCATCTGCGCGCACATATTGCCAAACCGCGTGGGCGTGCCGAACAGGATGGCATCGGCGTCGGCCAGCTTGTCCGGCTCCGCCATCGGCACATGGGCGAAGGCGGCGCGGGCGGCCTTGGCGCCACTCTTTTCCAACACGGCGTCTGGGACCAGCTCCGGCACCTGGAGCAACGTCACTTCGGCGCCATCGACTTCGCGCGCGCCTGCGGCCACGGCTTCCGCCATTTTGTAGACGTGCCCGTACATGCTGTAGAAGACCACCTGGATCTTGCAGGTCATGACCATCCTCCTGTGTGCAATGGAAAATGCAAAATGGGAAATGGGAAATGGGAAATGGGAAATGGAAATCGGGAACTCAGACCGGGACCGGCCATCCGTTGAGTCTAGGCGACGCAAGCGCGCCGCGCAGTGACAGCCGCGCTTCCCTTCGCATCTTCGCCGCCTACAATGAAAGACCCTGGCTCATCCGCGTGCGGCGCGGCGTGGGCCTGCCCTGCCGGGCCAACGTTGGAGTACCGCAATGACAACGGCGTGTGCGCACCTTGCATTGAGCCATCCCGTCACACCCAGCGCAGAAGGCTGCGAGGAATGCCTGCGCAGCGGCGACGAATGGGTGCATCTGCGCTTGTGCCTGTGCTGCGGCCATGTCGGCTGCTGCGACGAGTCGCCCAACAAGCATGCCACCCGGCATTTTCTTGCCACTGCGCATCCGGTGATCCAGTCGTTCGAGCCGGGCGAGACCTGGCGTTGGTGCTATATCGACAAGTTGTTCATTCCCTGAGGGGGGGCACAGCGCACGCGCAAGCCAACCCCCATGCGCCAATCCTGCAAGGAGAATGTCATGCTGTCGACGCCCGTTGAAAAGACCGACCATTTATTGGGGCCTGCATCGGCCCACGTCACCGTGGTGGAGTACGGCGACTTCGAATGCCAGTATTGCCGCCTGGCCTACGGCGGCGTGAAGATCCTGCTCGCCCGCTACCACGACCGCGTGCGCTTTGTGTATCGCCATTTCCCGCTGTCGGCCTGGCACCCGCTGGCGGAGGCCGCCGCGGAGGCGGCCGAGGCGGCAGGGGCACAGCACAAGTTCTGGCCCATGCACCAGCAGATATTCGAGCAGCATCACGGCATCAAGCCGGCGATGCTGCGGGAGTACGCCGCCGCGCTGGAACTGGACCTGGAGCGCTATGACTACGACATGAAGGCCCACACTTACCTGCAGCGCGTGCGCGAGCACCAGCATAGCGGCATCGGCAGCCATGTGCGCGGCACGCCGTCCTTCTTCGTCAATGGCGGGATACAGGACGTGACCTTCGGCATGGAGCATCTGGACCATGCCATTGCCGTGGCGCTGCGTAGCTAGGGGCCGGGGGTCGGCGGGGGCTAGGGGCCGACAGGCGTGGCCGCCTCCGCCGCGCTGTACACGTGGCGTGTGGCGAGCAGTGCGGCGAGGTCGGCGTCGCCCGCAATCACAGCGCGCAGGATCTGCGCGTGCTCGTCCCAGTTCTGCTGCGCGCGCAGCCGGTGCGCCGGCGCAAACACCAGCCCGGTGCGCTCGCGCAGCGAACGCATCATCTCCTGCAGCACGCTGTTGGCGGCGATGTTGCCGAGCACTTCGTGGAAGCGGAAATTCAGCGCGAGCAAGCGCTCGTCCTCCCCCCCGCACGCAGCCGCGCTGCCCTGGCGCAGGACCTCCTGCAACTCGGCGACCAGCCGTGGATCGCGCCGCTGCGCGGCCAGCTTGGCGTTCAGGCCTTCCAGCGTGGCGCGCACCTCCACCATCTCTCTGGCTACATGCTCCGACAGGCATGCCACCGACGCGCCCCGGCGCGGCTCGATGCGCACCAGCCCTTCGGCGGCCAGCGCGCGTAGCGCCTCGCGCACCGGCACGCGCGACACGCCCAGCTCGGCCGACAGCGTATGCTCCACCAGCCGGTCGCCCTGGCGGTACACGCCGCCGACGATGCGCTGGCGCAAGGTATCGGTCACCCGCGAAAACAGCGGCGAATGGCGCGAGCCGAGGCTGTCGCCGGAGGGGCCCGCCGGGTGGGCGGGTGGAACACTGCCGTGGTCGTCGGACATGTTCGTCTTGTGGGCGCGCGGGCCGGCCAGCGCCTTGGCCTCCCCCCGCGCAATGGTTCAGCTGCGTTGGAAGGTGAAGCTGTCGGCGTAGATATGCGCGCCGCTGGCGCCTAGCCCGAGAAACGTCTCGCGGGCGTCGCGGATCATGTCGGGCGAGCCGCACAGGTAGATGGCATGCTCCGACAAGTCCGGCAGGTCGGCGGCAACGGCGTGCTGTACGTGGCCGCGCCGGCCGCTCCATGCGTCGTCGGCACGCGACAACACGGGGATGTACTGGAAATCGTAGAGACGCGCGCCCCACGCCTGGATCTGCTCGTGCAGGTAAAGGTCTGCCTGGGTGCGCATGCCCCAGTACAGCGAAACCGGCGGACAATCCGGATCGTCCATCAGCGATTCGAGGATGCTCTTGATCGGCGCCAGCCCGGTGCCCGTGGCCACCATCACCAACGGGCGATAGTCGTCCTTGCGGAAATAGAAACCGCCCAGCGGCAGCTCCACGTCAAGATGGTCGTCGGAGCGCAGGCCCGCGAGCAGGCGCTCGGTAAAGTAGCCGCCGGGAATGCGGCGCACGTGCAGATCCACCGTGCAATCCTTTGGCACCGACGCCATCGAGAAGCTGCGCGCGATGCCGTCGCCGGTAAAGATCTTGAGGTACTGCCCGGGCCGGTAGTCGAGCGCTTGCGCCTGCGGCAGCTCCAGCGTGAGGTGCACCACATCCGCGCTGAGCGGCGCGATGTTGCGGATCACGGCGGTATGGCGCGCGGGCTCGGCGCACGGCTCGCCCGGGCGGGCCGTGCTGATCACCAGGTCGGTGGTGGGCCGCGCCTGGCAGGCCAGCGCAAAGCCCTCGCCCTCTTCCTCTGGCGTCAGGCCCATCGGATACTCCTCATAGGCCACCGTGCCCTCCACCAGCCTGATGCGGCATGTGCCGCAACCGCCAAAGCGGCAGTCATGCGCCATCGGCACATTGGCGCGCAGGGCGCCATCGAGCACCGATTCGTCGGCACCGACTTCAAACGATTGCTGGGATTCGATGAGATGGATGCGGTAGGACATGGCGGACTCGGAAGACGTGAAGAATGGGGCTAGTGGGCTGCCGCTTGTTACTTGGTCCATGGGACTTCCTATACGAAAGCCCCAAGGACCTACTTCTTGATATCGGCTTCGACCAGGACCTTCAGGTCTTCGCCGCCCAGCAGTTCCTGCAGGGCCTGCAGCGCGGCCACGCCGCATGCGGTGTCCTGCTCGCCATTGCCGCCGCTCAGGCCGATGCCGCCGATGACTTCGCCATTGACCACGATCGGGAAGCCGCCCACGAACACGGCGAACTTGCCCTCGAAGCTCCACTGGATGCCAAAGGCTTCGTTGCCCGGCAGCGCAGGGCCGTTGGGCGCCTGATTGAACAGGTGGGTGGAGCGCTTGTGGCCGGCGGCGGTGAAGGCCTTGTTCCAGGCGATCTGCGGGCCGGTGATGCGCGCGCCGTCCATGCGTTCCAGCGCCAGCGGGTAACCGCCGTCGTCAACCACGCAGATCGATTCCAGCACGCCGATTTCCTCGGACTTGCGGATGGCTGCCGCCACCATGTGACGGGCTTCCTTCAGTTCCAGCTTGATGGCCTTTCTCATGTCCTGCTCCTGCTTGATGCGTTGATGCCGATTGACTATTGACTATTGACTATTGACGCGTGCGCGCTGGCTCAGCAGCCGCGATAGACGGTCTTGATCTGGGTGTAGAACTCCAGCCCTGCCCGGCCCGACTCGCGGAACGTGGAGGTGCTGGATTGCTTCACGCCGCCGAACGGCGCGTTGATCAGGTTGCCCGTGGTGGTGCGGTTGATCTTGACCGTGCCCGACTGGATGTCATGCGCAAAGTCGTGCGCATAGCGCGGGTTGCTGGTCACGATGGCGGCCGACAAGCCGTATTCGGTGTCGTTGGCCTTGGCGATGGCGTCGGCGTAGCTGCTCACCTCGATGATGGCGATTACCGGCCCGAAGATTTCCTCGCGGGCAATGCGCATCTGCTGGGTGACGTCGGTGAAGATGGCCGGCGAGACATAGAAGCCCTTCTCGTATGGTGCACCGCCCAGGCGGTCGCCGCCGCACAGGTGCGTGGCTTCGGCCTTGCCGGCTGCCACGTAGCCGAGCACGGTTTCGAGCTGCTTGCGGGTGGCGAGCGGGCCCACATCCATGCCCGGCGTCATGCCGCTGCCGATCTTCAAGGTCTTGACCTTGGCCAGCAGCTTCTCGGTATAAGCTGCCTTGACCGAAGCCATCACCAGCACGCGGCTGGTGCCGGTGCAGGCCTGGCCGCTCAGCGACAGGCCGCCTTTGATGGTGAGGTCCACCGCGCGGTCCAGGTCGGCGTCTTCCATCACGATCAGCGGGTTCTTGCCGCCGAGCTCCATCTGGGTGCGCGTGCTCAGCGACACGCAGCGATGGATATGCTGGCCAGCGGCCGTGGAACCGGTAAAGGAAATCGCGCGGACTTCCGGGGCTTGCGTAATGGCTGCGCCCACGTCGCCGGCACGGCCGGTGATGAAGTTGAGCACGCCCTTGGGGATGCCGGCTTCCACAAACGCCTGTGCCAGCCGGTAGCCGCTCAGCGGCGCGTCCGACGAGGGCTTGAACACCACCGTGTTGCCCGCGATCAGCGCCGGGGCGATCTTGCGCGCCGGGATCGATACCGGGAAATTCCACGGCGAGATCACGGTCACCACACCCAGCGGCTCACGCTGGCTGTAGACGATCATGTCGGGATCGTCCTGGGGATACGTCTCGCCGGAGAACGACTGCCCTTCCACGGCGTAGAAACGGATGGTCTGCGCCGAGCGCAGCACTTCGTCCTTGCTCAGGTTGAGCGCCTTGCCTTCTTCGCGGGTCAGTTCCTCGGCGATCTGGTCGGCGTTGGCTTCCAGGTAGTCGGCGGCGCCGTTGAGGATCTTCGCGCGCTTGGAGATCGGGGTTTTCTTCCAGGCGTCGAACGCGGCCGCGGCGGCGGCCACGGCGGCCTGCGCGTCTTGCGCCGTGGAGGCCTGGAAGCGGCCCACGATATCGCCGGTATCGGCCGGGTTGACGTTGTCGAAGGTGCGCCCGCTGGCGCCCTTCGACCATTCGCCGTTGATGTAGTTATCGAATTCGTCTGTCTGTGCCACTGCCATGATGTCCAAGCCTCTATCCGGTCAGGCCCCGGGCGGGGCCGTCAATGCCAATGCGATGCTGCTTTTCCGCCCAGGGGCAGGATCAGGCAGCCATGTCCAGTTCCGGCAGGGGGATCTCCTGCGCGACGTAGTCGTGATACAGCGCGGTGGTGTAGAGCAGGCGCATCTGCGCACCGATCTCGCAGATCTTCAGGCAGCGCTGCTGCAACTCGGGCGTGTTGGCGTGTTCCAGCACGATCTGGTAGCCGCGCTCGCCATGGATTTCGTCCGAGACGATATGCAGGTCGAAGAATTCGACTTCTTCGTCGGTGAAACCGTATTTGTCGCGCAGGGTCGGGGTCTGCTTGCGGTAGATCGAAGGCACCTGCGATTCCAGGCCAACCACCAGGCCGGCGACGGCGACGATCGGGTCTTCGCGCATGGCCACCGCATAGCACCAGCTTTGCAGGCCACGGGTGGTGGGCGACATGTTGTCGGGATCGACCACGCGCTCACGGGTGGTGCCGCAGGCTTCGGCAAAGCGGACCAGCAGGTCGGTGTGGCGATCGCCACCGATTTCCTCCTCATACATATTGGCCAGCAGGAAGTCCTTGGCTTCGGTGAAGCGGTCGGGCGTGCGGGCGTAGATGTAGGCGAGGTAGTCGGCGAAGGGGCCGACATAGTGATAGTGGTTCTCGGCCCAGCGGGCGAGGTGGTCGCGGGAGAGCTTGCCGCTGGCCCAGGCCACGCTGAAGGGGGCCTTGTTGGCGCTCTTGCCCTTGATGGCGTTTTCAAGGGCGGCACGGAAATCATCACGGTTCATCAGTTCGGCCATCGGGGGCTCCTGGGGGAACGAGTTCAAGGTGGGGGATAGCGTTGCGTGGTCCGGAGGCTTTATCCGCTCCATCCGGCACCATGATGTAGATTGTATACTATCTGCTGTTTTTGGGAAGACGGTATTCGCAGCTTCGGAAATAAAAAAGCGAGGCACGGATGGCCTCGCTTTTTGTCACTCAATGCGACCGGGTCAGCGCCAGAGGAACATGGCGCAAACGGTGGATACGCACAGCCCGATCAGCACCGGCACCAGCAAGGCGCGCACCGCATCGAGCACCGGCACCCGGGCAAATCCGGCCACCGCGATCAGGGAGGACCAGGCGATCAGCGTGCCGCCGCCCGTCCAGACCGCGCCCATCTGCCCGATTGCCGCCAGCGTGGCGGAATCGAAGCCCACCACCGGGCCCAGCGCGCCGGCCAGCGTGCCGGTCAGCGGCAGGCCGGCAAAGCCCGAGCCATCGATGCCGGTGATCATGCCCACCAGCAGCACGCCAAAGGCAACCAGCACGTGGTTGTCCGGAATCATGTGCTGGTAAGCCTGGATCAGCTCGAACAGCAGGCTGGGCGCCTTGTCGGCGCTGACGCCCAGGATCTGCGCCGCGGTCTCGCCGGCGCCGACAAAGAAGAAGCCGGCGATCGGCAGCACCGAGCCCATTGCCTTGAAGGCGAAAACAAAGCCATCGGTGATGTGCTCGGGGCACACGTCGAGCATCTTGCGCGGACCTTCGGCAGCCAGCGTGGCCAGCATCATCAACAGCGCCGCAACGCCGCCGACCAGCGCGGCGGCATCGCCGCCTTTCAATTCCGGCAGGCCCGAACCCATCTTCGGCAGCACCATCACGGCCACCACCGCCAGGAAGGCAAGCGGCGTCACCACCGCAAAGCACTTCGACCACTTGACGCGGCGCAGCGCCACCATCGCCAGGCTGCGCTCGATATTGGCATCGGTGACGAGCGGCTCGTCGTGTTTGGTGCCGCGCGCGATCTCGGCCTTGTCGAAGGTGCCGGCGTGCTCGATCTTTTCAACGGCGCCGCCCGCGCGCGCTTGCCAATTGGTCAGCAAGGTGCCGCTGGCAGGCACGATGTGCTTGCGCATGGACAGATAAGCGAGGGCCAGCGCGATGGCGCCGGTGATGATCGACAGCACCAGCGCGCGATCGGCTACCACCACCGCGCTGACCGCGGCGCCGGCGGCCTTGGCGCTGATCCCGGGCGCCACGCCAATCACATAGTCGGACGAAAGCGCCATGCCCTGCCCCGCAATCGCAATGGCCATGGCGCCCGCCAGCGGCGGCAGCCCCGCGGCGATCGCTGCCGGCAGCAGGATGGCCGAGACCAGCGGCACCGCGGGCGTAGGCCAGAAGAACAGCGAAATCACGTAGGTAATGCCAGCCAGGATGAAGAACGCGGAATGGCCGTTTTTCATCACCACCCGGAACGGCTCCACCATCCGGATATCCGAGCGCAGCGTCTTCAGCGAATTGAGCAGCGCCGTCATGAAGGCGATGACCAGGAAGATGTTGAACAACTCCTTGGCCGCCACCAGGCTTGCCGAAAAAATGCCTCCCAGCGCCGAGACCGGGCTACCGGTCAGCGCGAACACCACCAGGAACGTACCAAGAATCGACGGTACGACCACATTGGCCCGCAGGATCATGGTCAGGACGATCACCGCCACGCCCAATAAGTAGATCCAGTGTGCCGCGCCAATCACCGCTTCGTGTTGCATGTATTCCCCTTGGATCTGTATCTGTAGAGACCGTCGTCTTTGTCTTGCGGGGCTATAGCTGCCCCATTAACGTATACTATATTCTTGATCTGCATCAAAACAAGCGAAATCTGCCTGAGCTAGGGAATCCACCCAATCTGGTGCAAACCCTTATATTTCCGCGCTCAAACGGGGATTTCAGCACCTTTTGCAAGCCGGTGGTACCTACCCCGTCGGTTCTGGATGCCTTCTCATTGAATTTTATGTAGACTGTATACCAATATGAAGCGCCAGCAGGATGCCACACGACGGGGCGCCGGGCGCAACCCCAGACTTCAATCCAATCCGCCATGACGCTTACCTCCCTTCTTCCCGCCGGCATCAGCGCCTGGCAATTCGGCATGATGGGCGCGCTGATCCTGGTGGGTGCCTGCCTGCAGGGCGTAGGCGGGATCGGCTTCTCCATGGTGTCGGCGCCGGTGGCCGTGCTGTTCTTCCCGCAACTGGCTCCGGGTCCCTTGCTTGCCATGGGCGGGCTGGTCTCGTTGCTGGGTGCGATACGCGAGTTCCGTGCCATTGCCTGGCGCACGGCGGGCAACGCCCTGGTTGGCCGCGCCGCCGGCACGGTGGTGGCGGTAGCGGCGATGACGCAGTTGCCGGCCGGGTTGCTGGCGCTGGTGTTTGCGCTGTCGATCCTGGCCGCGGTGGCGCTTAGCCTGCTGGGCTGGCGGGTGCAGGCATCCGGCCTCAACATGGCCGTGGCGGGCGCGGCGTCCGGCTTCATGGGTACGGTCACCTCGGCCGGCGCCCCGCCCTTTGCCATCGTCATGCAGCACCTGCCACCGCCACAGTTGCGCGCCACCATCGGCTGCATCCTGTGTGCCGGCGCGGCTTTTTCACTGGCGATGCTGGCCGCCGCCGGCCGCTTCGGGCTAGTTGATTTATGGCTCAGCCTGAGCTTGTCGCCCATGCTGCTGATCGGCTTTGCCGTTTCCAATCGCCTCAAGAACCGCTTTTCGGCCAAGGCCGTGCGCAAGCTGCTGCTGGCGCTGTGCACTGCCGGCGCCGTTGGCGTGCTGGTCAAGCTGGCCTTGCCCGCCTGACGCCTCACCTTTAGTTACCCCTCCATTCCCGTCACTCCAGGAAATAATCCATGCTGCATATCACCGACGAGATGATCGACCGCCACGTCAGCCCCGCCGACGCCCAGCAAGTGATGCTGGACGCCTTCCGCAGCTTCGGACTGGGCAAGGCCGCCATGCAGGAGCGCATCCGCACCGAGGCCGGTGGCGTCAAGCTGTCCACGCTGGGCGCGGTGATTCCCGAGCAGCAGGTGGCCGGCGCCAAGGTCTACACCACCATCAAAGGACAGTTTTCCTTTGTCATCCTGATTTTCTCCACCGAGGACGGCCGGCCGCTGGCGTCGTTCGATGCGGGTGCGATCACCCGGCTGCGCACTGCCGCCTGTTCGGTGTTGGCCGCCCGGCACCTGGCGCGGCCGGGAGCCGAAGTGCTCGCGCTGTTCGGCGCCGGCACGCAAGGCGTGCAGCATGCCCGCCAACTCGCCGCCGCCCTGCCGCTCAAGCGCATCCTGCTGTCTGACCCGTATGCCGATGCCGCCATGCCCGAGCGCCTGGCGCAGCAGTGCGGCATCCCCGTCGATTTTGCCGAGCCGGACCAGGCCGTGGCACATGCCGACATCGTGGTCACCGCCTCGCGCTCCACCACGCCGCTGTTTTCCGGCCATTCGCTCAAGCCCGGCGCCTTCGTCGCGGCCATCGGTTCAAGCCTGCCGCATACCCGTGAGCTGGACGACGTGGCGCTCTCCCGCGCGGCCCGGCTGGTGGTGGAGTGGCGCCCGCAATCCATGCGCGAGGCCGGGGACATCGTGCTGGCGGATCCCGCCGTGCTGCCGGTGGGCAAGATCGTCGAGCTGGCCGATGTGGTGACCGGCAGCGTGAAGGCGCGTGGCAATGACACGGACATCCTGATCTACAAGTCGGTGGGTGTGGGGCTGGAGGATGTGGCGCTGGCGGGCTTCGCCTACCGGCAAATCGAAGCCGCGGGTGAAGCCAGGGCCGCGTGAGTGCGGCGCTGCGGGCATAAAGGCTGCACATCAGCAATATCGGCCAAAACCTCTTTCGCAGAATTGTAGATAGTATACAATCTACATCATGGTGTCGGATGGCGCGGATAAAGCCTCCGGACCACGCAACGCTACCCCCCACCTTGAACTCGTTCCCCCAGGAGCCCCCGATGGCCGAACTGATGAACCGTGATGATTTCCGTGCCGCCCTTGAAAACGCCATCAAGGGCAAGAGCGCCAACAAGGCCCCCTTCAGCGTGGCCTGGGCCAGCGGCAAGCTCTCCCGCGACCACCTCGCCCGCTGGGCCGAGAACCACTATCACTATGTCGGCCCCTTCGCCGACTACCTCGCCTACATCTACGCCCGCACGCCCGACCGCTTCACCGAAGCCAAGGACTTCCTGCTGGCCAATATGTATGAGGAGGAAATCGGTGGCGATCGCCACACCGACCTGCTGGTCCGCTTTGCCGAAGCCTGCGGCACCACCCGTGAGCGCGTGGTCGATCCCGACAACATGTCGCCCACCACCCGTGGCCTGCAAAGCTGGTGCTATGCGGTAGCCATGCGCGAAGACCCGATCGTGGCCGTGGCCGGCCTGGTGGTTGGCCTGGAATCGCAGGTGCCTTCGATCTACCGCAAGCAGACCCCGACCCTGCGCGACAAATACGGTTTCACCGACGAAGAAGTCGAATTCTTCGACCTGCATATCGTCTCGGACGAAATCCATGGCGAGCGCGGCTACCAGATCGTGCTGGAACACGCCAACACGCCCGAGCTGCAGCAGCGCTGCCTGAAGATCTGCGAGATCGGCGCCCAGATGCGCCTGCTCTACACCACCGCGCTGTATCACGACTACGTCGCGCAGGAGATCCCCCTGCCTGAGCTGGACATGGCTGCCTGACGCAGCCGCCAGATCCCGCGATTACGCGCGGCCGGTGCGCATCCGCCCGGCCGCCCCTGACAGACCGCTTGCGGAAACGTTGTATGCCTAAAGTCGTATTTCACAAGAATGGCCAGACCTTCGAGGATGAGGTCAAGCCCAGCACCAACCTGGTGGTGCGCGCCGGGATCAAGCAGTTTCCGTATCCGAACCTGCGCTACGAGTGCGGCATGGGCAAGTGCTCCAAGTGCGCGTGCCGCGTGATCGCCGGCGCCGAGCACCTGCCGCCGCCGAACTGGAAGGAAAAGAAGCAGCTTGGAGAGCGGCTGGAACAGGGCTATCGCCTGACCTGCCAGATCTGGCTGGAGCATGACATCGAGCTGATCCAGGACGAGTTGCCGGTAGAGAGCGCGGCCGCCGCCAGCGGCGCGACGAATGCCCTGCAAGCCAGCGCCCCGGGCAACGCTCAGTAATCCATCAGCATCCACCAAGCGCAGTCATGTACGTAATACTCAGCAGCAAGCCGGGGCAGTTTCGCACCGAACTGGTAGAGGGGCTGGTGGCCGTCGAGGCTTACGACTATCTCTTCTACGGCCGCAGGACGGCGCACTTCGTCATCGCCGAGCTGGCGCACCCGGTGAAGGTAAAGGTAGTGGAGGAGTTCAGCGAAGAGGTCGATGCCGCGAGCCGCCCTGCCCCCACCGTCAACTACGTGCCCTCCAAGTTCCTCGAGCAGTTCGACACGCTGCAGGGCGCACGCGACGAGCTCACGCGGCTGGCCACCTTCGGCAGCATGGACATCACGCTGGTCAAGCGTGAATGACATGCGCGTGGCCGACTGAATCCACCGTGTATGACCGGCACAGCGCCGGACAGCCCCCTCATGCCATCGGACCGTTTCCATGATTGAAATCACCTTTGTCAGCAACGACGGCAAGATCGTCAGCGCCCCCGAAAACAGCAACCTGCTGCGCGTTTCCCTGCGCGAGAAAGGCGGCATCCCCTTCAAGTGCGGCGGTGGCCTGTGCGGCACCTGCAAGTGCAAGATCGAGCGCGGGCTCGAGTTCACCGACGCCATCAAGCCGAAAGAGCGCAAGCACCTGTCGGAGGCACAATTTGGCGAGGGCTACCGCATGGCCTGCCAGACCTTCGTCAACGGCGACATCGCCGTGTCCTGGGAAGCCCAGGCGAGCCCGGCCAAGGCCGCCGTTCCGGTCACCGGGTCCGTCGCCGAATAGGTCCGCGCCCCCTACGGGAACTGCAGCGCACTTGCGCGCCGCGCTGCCACGCCAATGATTGCGGCGGCAGCGCCAGGCCAGATACGATGCCGTTTCGGCGCAGACCGGCAGCCCCCGTCCAGCCACGCCGGCACAGGAGACAAGCCCCCATATGGAATCACATATCGCTATCGGCGCAGCCCACTGGGTCTACCTCGCCGGCGTCATCGCCATCGTGCTCACGATGGTATTTCGCGCCAATGTGGTCGTGCCCGCGATCCTCGCGACCTTTCTCGTCACATTGGCCTGGACCCATAGCCCGGTCAGCGCGCTGGCCAGCATCTTCAACGCCAGCTTTGTGGCCGCGCGCGAGCTGTTCAATATCTTCCTGGTGATCGCGCTGATGACGGCGCTGCTCAACGCGCTCAAGTCGCTGCGCTCCGACGTGCGCATGGTGGAGCCCTTTCGCGCCGTGATGAAGAACGGCCATGCCGCCTACTTCATGCTGGCCGCCATCACCTACACCATCTCGCTGTTCTTCTGGCCGACGCCGGCCATTCCGCTGGTGTCCGCCATCCTGCTGCCGGCGGCCATCGCCGCCGGGCTGCCGCCGCTGGCGGGCGCCATGGCGATTGCCATCGCGGGCCAGGGCACGGCGCTGTCGTCGGACTATGTGATCGGGGTGGCGCCAGGCATCAGCGCCAAGGCCGCCGGGGCTGCCGTCAGTGCCGCCATGGTGGCGGACCGCGCGCTGGTGCTGTCGCTGATCACGGGCGGCATCGCGCTGACCATGGCGTACTTCTCCATCCGCGCCCAGATCCGTCCCGCCCATGCCAGCCACCTGGACCGCTGGCAAGGCCGCGCGCCCGACGCAATCCTGGCCAGCGTCGAAGCCGCGGGCAGCTTCGACAAAGCCGAGCTGGCGCGCGGCACCGCGCACCACGAGCCGCTGGGCACCGCTGCCAATATCGCCCGCAGCCTGTCGATGGTGGAGTTGCGCCAGATCAAGTGGTCCAAGGCCTTCGCCGTGCTGACGCCGCTGGCTTTTGCCGCGGTGATTGCCCTGATGGTCGTGCCCAAGCTTGGCCTGGGCATGGCCGAACTCAAGGGCGGCGAGGCGGCCGCCATGGTGGGCGGCATGGCGGCCCTGCTGATGATCTTGTGCACGCTGGCGGCCGAAGGCCCGCGCAAGATGCTGGATGTCAGCGCGGAACACATCACCGACGGCTTTGTCTTCGCCTTCAAGGCGATGGGCTCGGTGCTGCCGATCGCGGGCTTCTTCTTCATCGGCGCGGGCGACACCGCCGGCGCGATCCTGCACCTTGGCGCCGGCCATGCGCCCAGCCTGCTGTTCGAGCTGATCCAGGGCGCCGAGCAGTGGATCCCCAACAACCATGTGCTGGTGGCCTTTGGCGTGCTGCTGGTCGGCATGATCACCGGCATCGACGGCTCCGGCTTTGCCGGCCTGCCGCTCACCGGCACGCTAGCCGGCGCGCTGGGCCCGACGGTTGGCATCGACGCCGCCACGCTGTGCGCCGTGGGCCAGATGGGCGCGGTCTGGACCGGCGGCGGCACGCTGATTGCGTGGTCGTCGCTGGTGGCCATCACCGGCTTTGCGCGCGTGCCGGTGCTCGACGCGGTGCGGGCACTGCTGGTGCCCGTGCTGGCCGGACTGGCGGTATCGACGATGTGCGCGGTGGTGCTGTGGCGCTGAGTTGCCGCTCACGCACGCCATGGCTTCAAACCCGATTGCTTTGATTCTCCTGGAGCGTTACGCATGACAACTCCTGCTTCCGCCAGCCCCGCCGCCACCTCCGCCACCGCTGGCGAAGGCGTGCGCGCGCCGCACTGCATGGTCGCCACCGGCCACCCGCTCGCCGCCGAGGCCGCGCTGCAGGTGCTGCGCGAAGGCGGCAGCGCCATCGACGCGGCGCTCGCGGCCGATGCCATCCTGGGCGTGGTGGAGCCGATGGCAACGGGCATCGGCGGCGACATGCTGGCCATGATCGTCGAGCCCGACGGCCACGCGCTCAGCTACAACGGCACGGGGCGCGCGCCCGCCGCGTTTCCCATGCACGCGCTGGCGGACCTGCCCAGGCAGCGCATCCCCGAGCGCCACGCACTCTCGCTGACCACGCCCGGCGCGGTACGCGGCTGGGAGGACCTGCACCGCCGCTACGGCCGGCTGGAATGGCGGCGCCTGTTCGCGCCCGCCATTGCGCTGGCGCGCGACGGCTTTGCGGTAGCGGCGGTAGCCGCGCGGGAATGGGCGCTGTTCGACCGCGTGCTGCACCAGGACCCGGTCTGCGCCGCGCTCTATCGCGCTGGCCGTCCACCAGCGGCCGGCGAGACCTTCAGCAACCCTGAGCTGGCCGCCACGCTGTCCGCCATCGCCGCCGAGGGGGCCGATGCCTACTACCTCGGCAAGCCCGCCCACGCCGCCGAAACGGCCAGCCGCAACGCCGGCGGCGCGCTGGCTGCGGCGGACTTCGCCGCGCACCGGGGCGATTTCTGCACGCCGGTCTCCACGAACTTTCGCGGCCTGACCGTGCTGGAGTGTCCGCCCAATACGCACGGCGTCGCCATCCTGCACGCGCTGGATGAACTCGGCGAGCTGGATCCGGACATGCTGGGTGAAGACGATCCCGCGGCCGTGCTGCACACGGTGCAGGCCATGGGCCGCGCCATGCAGTACGCCAAGGAAACCGTGGCGGACCCGGCCGGCAACACGGTATGCACCGTGGTGGTGGACCGCAACGGGCTGGCAGTCACGCTGATGACCAGCATCTTCAAGCGCTTCGGCTCGGGCATCGCCGTGCCCGGCTGCGGCTTTGTGCTGCAGAACCGCGGCTTCGGCTTTGCCGGGCCTGGACACATCAACGGCCCCGCCCCCGGCAAACGCCCCTACCACACGGTGGTGCCCGGCGCCGCGCTGCGCCATGGCCGCTTCCACGCGGGCTTCGGCGTGGTCGGCGGCCTGATGCAACCGCAAGGCCAGTTGCAGTTGCTGGTGCGGCTGGCCGCCTGGCAGCAACCGCTGCAAGCCGCGCTCGACGCGCCACGCTGGCGGCTGGAATCCGACACCGCGCTCGCGATCGAAGCCGGCATGCCGCAGGCCATCGTGCAGGCCCTGCGCGACGCGGGCTACGGCGATCCCGCCGGCCTTGGCGAGCTCGGCGGCCGCAGCGATTTCGGCGGCGCGCAGATCGTCATGCGCGATGCCTCCGGCGACCTGCTCGGTGCCTCGGACAAGCGCAAGGACGGCATCGCGCTGGGCGAGTAGTCCCTGCAAGACATCCCCAAACATCCAAACCCAACCCGCTGGAGCCCCACCGGTGACCCTGAAGATCTACGGCATCCCTGCCTCGCGCGCCATCCGCCCCATCTGGGCGGCAGAAGAGCTCGGCCTGCCTTACGAGAACATTGCGCTGCACTACGCCTCGGAAGCGGTCAAGGCGCCCGCCTACCTGGCGATCAATCCTAACGGCACGGTGCCCGCCATCGACGACGACGGCCTGCTCATCTACGAATCGCTCGCCATCACCCTGCATCTGGCGCGCAAGCACGCGGGACTAGGCCTGTGGAATGGCACCGCGGAGCAGGACGCCCACATCCTGCAATGGACGCTGTGGGCCGCCACCATGGTAGAACCGCTCACCACCCAATGGGCGCAGCACACCCGCCTGCTGCCGGCCGAGCAGCGCAACCCGGCGCTGGCCGAGGGCGCGCTGGCGGCTCTGCGCAGGCCGCTGGGCGTGCTGGATGCGCACTGCGCGCGGCATCCCTACCTGCTGGGCGAGGTCTTCACGGTAGCGGACCTGAACGTCGCGTCGGTGTTGCACCGGCTGGCGGATCTTGACGCGGCGGGCTTCACCAGCCTGGGCGAATGGCATCAGCGCTGCGTGACGCGGCCGGCGGCGCTGCGGGCGTTTGCGATGCGGCAGAAGGCGGCCTAGCGAGCGGGTGACCGCGGGCTCCCCTCAGGGGGGGGCTAGGAGCCACTTGAAGCGAAGCCTTCGGTTGTTTCCAGCACGACAGCGTAACGAGCGCCCGCCCTCTCCCCCGGCCCCTCTCCCACTGCGTGGGAGAGGGGAGCAAACCAGCGGCAAAGTCAAAGCACCACTCGGTGTAGCCGTGATTTCCGCCCCCAGGCGGAAATCACCAAAGCGCGATGCGAAGCGAGCCGTGAAGGTTTGAATCTCCCGTTATGGGGCGCCTTCTTTGCCTACTTTCTTGGCGGGCGAGACAAGAAAATAGGTCACCTCCCCGCAGGGGAGGTGAAACTGCCTTTGACTCTAAGCTTTTGACGTTAAGCAGTTGAATTTGCCGTGGGGCAGCGCAGATGGTGAACATGAACCGGCGTTGCGAAACCCTACAACGGAAACCGCTGCATGTAATACGCCTGCCACTCATGGAGATGCTCCTGCATGGCGCGGCTGGCGGCGTCGCCGTCGCGCGCGGCCAGTGCGTCGAGGATCTTGCGGTGTTCGGCCAGCGCCTGCGGAATCAGCTCGGCGCGCATGCGCAGCTGGTTGAGGCCGTGGTGCAGCAGGCGGTAGCGCAGGATGTCCTCGCGCAGGCGCTTGCTGCCGCAGGCGTCTGCGATGGCCAGGTGGAAGTTGTCGTCGAAATCGGCCCAGCGGACCAGCGCCTCGGTGTCGTCGACGCTGGCGGCGGCGCCCGCACCCATGGCGTCGGCAGCGTCGGACAGCGCCTTGAGCGTGACGCGGTCCAGTTGCGCGGCGGCGATGCGGGCCGCCTCGCTCTCCAGCAGCTTGCGCATATCGAACACCTCGCGGATATCTTCGCGCGAGAAGCGCGCCACCACCGGGCGCCGGTTCGCCTCCTGGGTGATGAGCCCATCCTTGACCAGTTCGCGAATCGCCGTGTGCACCGGCGTGCGGCTAACGCCGAGCTCCTGCGCAAGCCGGATCTCGTTGACCACCTCCCCCGGCTTTAGCTGCCCGCTAATGATGGCCGACAACATGGCCTGGTAGACCCGTTGCGAAAGCGGCTGGTCGTCCTGGTCCGGCGGGAGCGCTGGCAATTCCTGTGACATCTCTGCGATCGGCATTTCTGGTGTGAAGAAGGCCCGGCATTGCCGCCCTTTGCGGGCGGTTTGACCAGGCTGGCGAAAGCATTATGCAGCAAAGGCCAATGTCTGCGCATTTTTCGCCAACTGAATGCCAACCCAAATAATTGCATGCATTTCGCTGATTTGGCGTGTAGTATTGCCTGCATACCGAGAGTTGCCGTGCCGAAACAGCAAGTAAAGTGAAGCTAATGACACATTTCACTTGGATACGGCAAACCAGCAAGCGAAAAGGCCGGGCGGAGGAGACGCCATCCCCGATGCCTTCCCCTTGATTCATCACTCCCAGACCCATGCCAACAGTCGTGCTCCCACCGAGGTTCGCCGCCGTGCGCATCGTTGCCGACGATCTTTCCGGCGCGTGCGACAGCGTGGCGGCGTTCGCCGGCCATGGCAGCGGCGAGGTGCGGATGCGCGCGGAAAGTGCGGGTGCCCGTGCAGCTTATGGGGCACGGGAGGGGCGGATCCAGGCGCTCGATGCCCACTCGCGGGCACGCCCCGCCGCCGAGGCCGCGCAGGTGTTCGCCCAGGCCTTTGCCGAAGGGTTCGGTCCGCGCGCGCAAGAAGACGCAGCGGCAACGGACTGCCTGCATTTCCACAAGCTCGATTCCACGCTGCGCGGCCATATCGGCGCCGAGCTGATAGCGGCGCGCAACGTCGTTGGGGCCGCTGGCCCGATCTGGGTCTGCCCGGCGTTTCCGGCGCAGGGCCGGACGCTGCGCGAGGGCCAGGCTTACCTGGATGGCAAACCGCTGTCAGGCACTGCGCTGTGGTCCACGCTAGGCCTCGCCAGCGATCACCTGCCGACGCTGCTCCGTGCTGCCGGCTTGCGGGTCAATGTGCTGGCGCTGCCGGCTTTGCGGGCACTGGTCAATGGCGGTGCTGCCCCGCTTGGCCTGGATAGCGCATGCGACGCACTCGTGTGCGATGCGCAAACCGACGACGACCTCTCTCTGCTGGCCACGCTGATCGCATCCCGGCCCGGGCCCGTGCTGGCCGCTGGCTCCGCCGGCCTCGCGCGGCAACTGGCCGCGCATGTGGCTACGGCGCCCGCAGAATCAAACCGCGACACCACCCACGCAGCCGGGGCGACGGCGTCGGCAACCACTGGCCGGCTCGCGGTCATCGGCAGCATGTCCGCGCTGGCCGCCGAGCAGGTCCAGGCGCTGGCCGCCACCTGCCTGCCGGTGCCCTGCTCGCCGCGCATGCTGGTTGACGGCGCGGCATCCGCCGCCTGGCTCGCGCAGCGCCAGCGAGTCGCTGACGCGCTGGCGCTCGGCCACGATGTGGTGATCCACGTCGAAGGCCCGGCCGACCCGGCATTGGACGGCAGCGCCCTGTGCGCCGCGCTGGCCCGCTTTGCCGCCCCGATGGCGCAGGCGGCGGCGGGGCTGGTGCTGTCCGGTGGCGAAAGCGCGCGCGCCGTGCTGGAGACGCTGGGCGTAAGCCAACTCACCAACGTGCGCGCACTGGTGCCCGGCGTGACCAGCGCCCGCGCGCAGCTGCGCAACGCCGCAGGCCCTGCAGGCTTCGGTCACGACAGCAAGACGGTGCCGGTCTGCATCAAGGCCGGCGCCTTTGGCCAGCGCGACACGCTGCTGGCCTGCATGGCGCACCTGCGCCAGACCACCGCGCCGGCGTCTGCTGCCGATGCCATGCGCGCCAGCCCCACTCATCCGGAGCAGGCCAGCCCTGCCAACACCCGCCTCAGCGAGCTCCCCATGTACCGACCGAGAATTGCCATCACCATGGGCGACGCCGCCGGCGTCGGCCCCGAGATCATCGTCAAGTGCCTGGCCGACGGCACGCTCTATGCGCAATGCCGGCCCTTCGTGGTGGGCGATGCCGCGCGCCTGGAAGACGCCTTGCGCCGCACCCGCACCGCGCTGCGCATCGCACGGGTGACGGATCCCGACGAGGCCACGTTCGAGCCCGGCACCCTTGCCTGCATCGACCTTGCGCTGATCCCTGCCGACACGCCTTACGGCAAGGTCTCTGCCATCTGCGGCGATGCCGCCTACCGCTATATCGCGCGCGCCGTCGAGTTCGTGCAGGCCGGCAAGGTCGATGCGATCTGCACCGCGCCGCTGAACAAGGAAGCCCTGCACCTGGGCGGCCACCGCTACCCCGGCCACACCGAGATGCTGGCCGCGCTCACGGGCACCGAGGAGGTCTCGATGATGCTGCTGGCGCCGAACCTGCGCGTGATCCATGTCACCACGCACATCGGCATCCTGGATGCGGTCGAGAAAATCAACGCCGGACTGGTCGAGCGCACCATCGCGCGCGGCGTGCAGGCCTTGCAAAAGAGCGGCATCGCCCAGCCGCGCGTGGCGGTGTGCGGCATCAACCCGCACGCCGGCGAAAACGGCCTGTTCGGGCGCGGCGAGGAAGCCGAGAAAATCGCCCCCGCCGTGGCTGCCTGCCGTGCGCGCGGATGGCTGGTGGATGGCCCGCTGCCGGCCGACACCCTCTTCTACCGCGCCACCCGCGGCGACTTCGACCTGGTGGTGGCGATGTATCACGACCAGGGCCACGGCCCGGTCAAGGTGCTGGGGCTGGAAGCCGGCGTCAACGTGACCATCGGCTTGCCGGCGGTGCGCACCTCGGTGGACCACGGCACCGCGTTCGACATTGCCGGCAAGGGCGTGGCCGATCCGCGCAGCATGACGGAAGCCATGCTGCAGGCGATTGCGATGGCGCCAAAGCCGGACGCAGGGACAGTGCAAGCAGCCTGATCCAGCTTGCCCGGAAAACAACCAGGAAAACAACCAGAACAACAACCAGAACAACAAAGGAGACAACCATGCTGCGCAAATGGATCACCCTGCTGATGGCCGCGACGCTCACCGCGCTGGCGCTGCCGGCCAGCGCCAGCGCCCCCCCGGCCTGGCCGCAGCGCCCGGTGCGCGTGGTGGTGCCCTATGGGCCGGGTGGTGCCTCCGACGTGCTGGCCCGCCTGCTCGGCAGCAAGCTGCAGGAAGTCTGGAAGCAGCCGGTGGTGGTCGAGAACCGCACCGGAGCCGGCGGCAATATCGGCACCGACAATGTCGCCAAGAGCGCGCCCGATGGCTACACCCTGCTGCTGGGCGACCTGTCCAACTTCGTGATCGCGCCGGTGGCCTACAAGAACCTGCCGTATGACGTGATCAAGGATTTCAGCGCGGTGGTCACGCTGACCTACTCGCCCTACATGTTGCTGGTATCGCCGCAGACCAAGGCGAACTCCCTCAAGGAACTGGTGGACTACGCCCGCGCCCATCCGGGCAAGCTCAACTGGGCCACCACCGGCATCGGCAGTGGCCCCCACCTGGCCGGCCTGCAGTTCGCCCGCAAGCTCGGCATCGACTGGCTCTACCTGCCCAACAAGGGCGGCGCGCAGGCCAATCTGGACGTGATGGGCGGCCAGGCCGACCTGATGTTCAACAGCATGGTGGCCAGCGCCTCGTACGTGCGCGGCGGCAAGCTGCGCGTGCTGGCCTTCACCAGCCGCGAGCGCAACCCCGAGTGGCCCAACGTGCCAACGGTGGCGGAAGCCGTGCCTGGCTTCACCGCCGGCGGCTGGCAAGGCATGCTCGCGCCCGCCGGCACCCCGCCCGAGGTGATCCGCAAGATCAACGCCGACGTGGTGCGCATCCTGCAGCAGCCCGAAATCCGCCAGCGCCTGGCGCAGCTCGGCGCGGAGCCCGTAGGCAATACGCCCGAAGCCACGCAGGCGTTCGTCCGCGACGAGAAAACACGCTGGGCCGACCTGATCCGCGAGAGCGGCCTGAAGCTGGACATGTAAGCACACCAGCACACCAGCACACAGCCGAACCTTCAAACAACCGACCCCTCGGAGACTTTCCATGCAACTTCCCGTCAACGCCTTCAAGCAGGCCATCCTCGCCGACCAGCCGCAGATTGGCCTGTGGTGTTCGCTGTCTTCCTACCAGGTGGTGGAACTGGTGGCGCGCTCGCAGTTCGACTGGCTGCTGCTCGATATGGAGCATGCCCCCAACGACATCTCCACCCTGCACACGCAACTGATGGCCACCGAAGGCACCAAGAGCCATCCCGTGGTGCGCCCGCCCTGGAACGACATGCTGTGGATCAAGCGCTGCCTGGATATCGGCGCGCAATCGCTGCTGCTGCCCTATGTGCAAAACGCCGAGGAAGCCGCCAACGCCGTGGCGTGGAGCCGTTTTCCCAAGGGCGGCATGCGCGGCGTGGCCAGCGGCACGCGTGCCGGCGGCTTTGGCCGCATCAAGGACTTTCTGCATAACGTGCAGGAGCAGACCTGCGTGCTGGTGCAGCTCGAGTCGATGGAGGCGATCCGCAACGTCGACGCGATCTGCGCGCTCGACGGCGTGGACGGCGTGTTTATCGGCCCGAGCGATCTCTCAGCCGACATGAACCACCTGGGCGACATCCAGCACCCCGAGGTGCAGGAAACCATCGCCGCCACGATCCGCCGCATCCGCGCCAACGGCAAGGCCGCGGGCATTCTCACCACCGAAGCGCAGGGCCAGCAGTACATCGACATGGGCGCGCGCTTTGTCGCGGTGGGTACCGACATGACCCTGCTGCGCCTGGCGACCGACGCGCTGGCGGCGCGCTTCAAGCAGCCGCAATAAGAGCCGCTACAAGCCGCAATAAGCCCGCATAGCATCAATTTCTCTCCTGGAAGATTCGAGATGTCTGACTTCAAGATGCAATACCGGCGCCTGGGCGCCAGCAACCTGCAGGTTTCCGCCCTGTGCCTGGGCACCATGATGTTTGGCGACCAGACCGATGAGGCCGAGGCCGGCCGCATCGTCGACAGCGCCCGCGCGCATGGCGTCAATTTCATCGACACCGCCGACATGTACAGCCTGGGCGGCTCGGAAACGATGGTGGGCAAGCTGCTGGCGGGCGACCGCCATGACTGGATCCTGGCCAGCAAGCTGGGCAACCCGATGCAGGCCGCCCCAAACCACTCGCACTACTCGCGCGTGTGGATCGTGCGCGCCGTGGAAGACAGCCTGCGCCGCCTGGCCACCGACTACCTTGACATCCTCTACCTGCACCGCGACTACGCCGGCGAGAACCTCGAAGAAGCGGTGCGCGCCATGGGCGACCTGATCCACGCCGGCAAGATCCGCTACTGGGCCGTGTCGAACTTCCGCGGCTGGCGCATCGCGGAGATCGCGCGCCTGTGCGACTTGCTCAACGTGCCCCGCCCGGCGGTCTGCCAGCCCTACTACAACCTGCTCAACCGCATGCCCGAAGTGGAGATCCTGCCGGCCTGCCAGCATTTCGGGCTGGGCGTGGTGTCGTACAGCCCCATCGCGCGTGGCGTGCTGACCGGCAAGTACCTGCCCGGCCAGCAACCGCCGCAGGACTCGCGCGCCGGCCGCGCGGACCGCCGCATGATGGAGACCGAGTTCCGCGAGGAGTCGCTGGTGATTGCGCAGACGCTGAAGCAGCATGCCGAAGCGCGCGACCTCAAGCTGGGCCAGTTCGCCACCGCCTGGGTGCTCGCCAACCCCATCATCAGCTCGGTGATTGCCGGGCCGCGCACGCTGGCCCAGTTCGAGGACTACTTCGGTGCCGTGGGCGTGGCGATCTCGCCGGAAGAAGAAGCCATGGTCGACGCATTGGTGCGCCCCGGCCATGCGTCCACGCCGGGCTACAGCGATCCCAGCTATCCGCTCACGGGGCGGCCGGTGGCAGCCTTGGAAGGCTGAGTCAATCAGGCACTGGCTAAAGCATAAAGACAGACCTAACCCACCCCGGCAACGGGGGAGGAGACAAGATGATTGCAAGACGATTTCCCGCATTGGCGGTAGCCGCGCTGGCCATGGCCGCGACCGCCCTCGCTTTGGTACCGACCGCTGCCCGCGCCGACGACTACCCCAGCCGCCCGATCAAGCTGATCGTGCCCTTCCCGCCCGGCGGCGGCAACGACAACGTGGCGCGCCCGATTGCGCAGAAGCTATCCGACGCGCTCGGCCAGCAGGTGATCATCGACAACCGCCCCGGCGCCGGCACCATGATCGGTGCCGAAGCGGCGGCCCATTCCGCGCCGGACGGCTATACGCTGTTCCTGGGGTCGATTGCCTCGCACGCGATCAGCCCCAACCTGTATGCGCGAGTGCCCTACGACCCGATCAAGGATTTCGAGCCGGTGTCGCTGCTGGCCTCGGCGCCGACCTTGCTGGTAGTCAACACGCATACGCCCTACAAGACCCTCAAGGATGTGCTGGTGGCGGCCAAGGCCAACCCCGGCAAGCTGACCTACGGCTCCGCCGGCAGCGGCACGCCGCCACACCTGTCAGGCGAGATCTTTCGCAGCCAGGCCAGTATCGACTTGCTTCACGTGCCCTACAAGGGAGGCTCGGGGCTGTTGCCTGATGTGATGGCCGGCCGGGTGGACATGATCTTCGACACGGCCGCGTCCTCCATGCCCCACGTGCGCAGCGGCAGCCTGCGCGCTATCGCCATAGCCCGCGCCACGCGCCAGCCGGACCTGCCGGATGTGCCCACCTTTGCCGAACAAGGCTTTCCCAAGTTCCAGACCTCGGGCTGGTACGGCATCCTGGCGCCCGCCAAGACGCCCAAGCCAGTGATCGACAAACTCTACGCCGCGCTGCAGAAGGCCATGGTGCAGCCGGAGGTGACCAGCCGGCTGAAGACGCTCGGGGTGGATCCCATCGTCAGTACCCCGCAGGAGTTCGGGACCTTTATCCGTGCGGAGCTGGAGAAATACAAGCAGGTTATCCGGCAGGCGGATATCAGGGAATGACGGCGTGATCGCATAAAGCGAAAGACATGCGAGCGAAGGCTGCCTAAGCGGCAGCCTTTTGCACTTCCATTCTCCCGTCCTTACGCCCTGCCTTGCGTCCTTCCTTGCGCCGCCCATACCACCCGCCGATCACCAGCAACAGCGCCACGGCCACGATATCGCCGCCCAGCGCGATCGGCCGCGGCGGCCGGCCGCCGGCAATGCCGTAGGTAAAGCCCTCGATCACCACCGACACCACCGCGCCAAAGACAAAGCAGAACAAGCTATGGCGGCCAATCTGCACCACCGGCCCCATCACCGACGCCAGCCGCGCCACCCAGCCCGCGCGCACGGCCAGATAGCAAAGCCAGGCCAGCCCGAGGAAGCTCACGATGCGCAGCGCCGCCAGGCTCTTCTTGGGCAGCGGGAAGACCATGGTCGGCAGCCAGGCGGGCAGCCATGGCTCGTACATATGCGGACGCATCCACAGGTAAGCCAGCAGCACGCCCGCCAGCGTCACCGCCACGGCGAGCACCGTCACCACCCAGCGCACCAGGGCCTGGCGCGGCAGGATCATATCGGGCCGCAGGCGCGTCACAAGGCCCAGCCCGAACAGCAATTGCCACGCGAAGGGGTTGAAGCTCCAGCCATTGCCATCGCTGCTGGGCAGCAGCGGCGTGAGCATCGGCGCCATCAGCCACAGCAGCCCGCTGGCGCCGACAAACGTCAGAGGCACCGCGCGCGCCATGCGGATCGCCAGCGGCGCAAACAGGATGAAGACCGCGTACATCGGCAACACGTCCGACACAAAGGGCTGCCGCGCCACGCTGAACACCTCGATCAGCGTGCTGAACGGATGCGCCATGAAGATCGGCGCCTCCGTGGAGCGGATCGCCGGCGCCGGCACCCTCGCCAGCGCCAGCAGCAGGCCGAACACCAGCATCAGCACGCCCGTCAGCACGAACGCCTTGTAGATCTCCCAGCTACGGCGGATCAGGCGGTTCTGCGCGGCGCTGGCGCCATGCCGGGCCTCCATGGCCACGTAGGCCGCGCCGGCAGAGTAACCGGCCAGGAACACAAAGATCTCCGCCGCATCGAAGAACGCGAAATTGCGGATGGTGTAATCGGCCAGCACGCTGCCGTTCACGTGGTCAACCACAATGAAGATCAGCGCGATGCCGCGAATCAGGTCAACCTCAGTTCTGCGCTGGGTTTCGGTTGTAGACAAAAGCAACTCCTGCAATTCCCGCTAATCCGGCTGCCCCGACAAAGCGCCCGGATGTCTCCGAAGCCACGTATAAGTGGCCTCTGCATTATTCAATGTGTGTAATTCCGCACCCAGGGGCGGGCGAGCTGGCGCCCGGCATGCAGCCGGCGCACCTTGGCTTTGTCCCGGATTTCCTGAAAAAGTGCAATGAGGCACACTCGCGGGCCGAAAACGGCAAAACGCCCGGCGGCGCGACGCCCCGGGCGTGATGATACGGCATATTGGGGATTACCCTAGGGCAAGGTTCCAGGGACTGGAAAGGAAGAAGCAAGCGGGCCGCATTGCGCGGCCCGGGTCAGCCAACGCTTGGCGACGGGTCAAATATCGCGACCTGCGCATCCCCTCACCCAATCACCTCCCCCGCCAACTCCATCTCCAGCCAGGCCCGGAAGCGTTCCACCCCGGGCCGCACCACGCTGGAAGCCACAATCTGGTAAGTCGGCCCCTGCGCCACATGCTCCGGCAGCACCACCTGCAACTGCCCGCTCTTGAGCATCGGCAGCACCATGGGCGTGCGCCCGATCGCAATGCCCGCCTGCTGCGCGGCGGCATTGAGCACGTGCGCGTACTGCGAGAAGTAAAGGCAAGGCTGCTTGGACGAGCGCATCAGCCCAAGACGCTGATACCACTGTGTCCATGACATCCAGTCAAAGCGGGCGCCGGGATCATGGAACACCAGCAGCGGCGTATCGAGTATCTGCCGGGCTTCTGTAATGCGCGCAGCCACGGCCGGCGCGGCGACCAGCATCAGACGTTCCTGCAGCAGCGGGCGGGGATCGTCGGGGCCCACCGGGTGCGTGCTGAGCCGGATGGCGATGTCGATGCCGTCGCGCTCCAGGTTG
Organism: Cupriavidus sp. CuC1; assembly: GCF_044627735.1. Taxonomy (NCBI): domain Bacteria; kingdom Pseudomonadati; phylum Pseudomonadota; class Betaproteobacteria; order Burkholderiales; family Burkholderiaceae; genus Cupriavidus; species Cupriavidus sp. CuC1. The sequence continues at coordinate 50,613 of NZ_JBIUHC010000065.1, forward strand.
ACCATGGGCTCGGACGCGTCGATGCGCACGTCGATGCCTGGCTCGGCGGCCTGGAAGCGCGCGAGCTTGGGCACCAGCCAGAGCGATGCGAAGGATGGCGTGGTGGTGACGGCGATGGAGATCCGGTCAACGGCGAGCAGGCTGTCGATCGCGGCACCGAGCTGGCCGATCGACAGGCGCGCCGCCTCATAGAGCTGGCGGCCTTCCGGGGTCAGGCTCAGGCCTTTGCCGCCGCGCCGGAAGAGCGCGGCGCCGAGCACGTCTTCCAGGCTCTTGACCTGCTTGCTCACCGCGGACTGGGTGATGCAGAGTTCTTCGGCGGCGGTGGTGAAGCTGAGGTGGCGCGCGGCGGATTCGAAGCCGCGCAGGGCTTCGAGCGACATGGCGCGCAGCGCATTGGTGGAGGCTCGGCTCAGGATCGACATGACGGCCAGGCATACCCTTCATGAAAAAGCTTCCGGGCGGCGCTGGCTGTTCCCGGCAAGAATGCAAGCACCGTTGCAGAGATTGGCGGGCTAGCCAGGAGGCTATCGTGAGCACAAGACAAGGCAACTGGATCCTCGGCCCGGATCCGCTGCGGATCCCGCTCGGATTGGGATCTTACCTGATCTGCGTAGAGGGCATCGTGTGGCTCACGCAGCAGTCGGCAGCGCTGGATGCGGCTAGCCGCGACACGGTGCTGGCGAGCGGCGAACGCTTTTGCGCCCGGCAGGAGGCCGTGGTCTTTGTCTCCAGTTTTCGCGGCCGCTCGGCGCGCATCGCCGTTCGGGCAGTCGACTGACCGCACCGGCCAACCATGGAAACAAATCAGGACAACCAGGACCCGCTGAAGATGACCAACCTATCCGACATGACTAACGCAGACGACTTGGTGCAATACGAAGGACTCGGCCAGCACGCGCTGCTGGTGCTGAACCGCCCCGACAAGCTGAACGCCCTGAGCTACGCGTTGATCGACGCGCTGATGGCCAGGCTTGATGCCATCGAGGCAGATCCCGCCGTGCGCTGCGTGATCCTGACCGGCCGCGGCACGCGGGCCTTCAGCGCGGGCGCCGACATTGCCGGCTTCGCGCCTGACATCGCGGCTTCCCCGGAGCAGGCGCAGCGCCGCTTCCTGCTGCGGGGACAAGCCATGACGCGACGCATCGAGACGTTTCCAAAGCCGGTCATCGCAGCGGTCAATGGCCTGGCCTTCGGCGGTGGCTGCGAGATCGTGGAGGCCTGCAGCCTGGCCATCGCGGCCGGGCATGCGGCCTTTGCCAAGCCCGAGATCAAGCTGGGCTTCCCGCCCACGTTTGGCGGCACGCAACGCCTGCCGCGCCATGTAGGCCGCAAGCGGGCAAACGAAATGATCCTCACCGGCGAGCCGATCGATGCCGACAGCGCGTTGCGGTTCGGCCTGGTCAACGAGGTTGTGAGCGCCGCCGACCTGCTGCCCGCCTGCCTGCGGCTGGGCGACCGGATCGCGCGGCATTCCGCGATCGCGGTCACCGCCTCGCTGCGCGCCGTCACCCGCGGCATCAACCTGCCCATCGATGAGGGGCTGGCGGTGGAGGCGATGCAGTTCATGATCGCCGCAGCCTCGCAAGACGCGCGGGAAGGCAGCAGCGCTTTTGTGGAAAAGCGCCCGGCCGTGTTTCGCGGCGTGTGAGTATCGGGCGAGGCGCCGGGGGCGTGTGCCAGGCGGCTCGCGCCTCGCCCATGCGGGGCTGGCGTTGGCGGCTTGCAAGACATATATTGACCAGCACAAGCGCGGCCGCGCACGGGCTAGCCGACCTTTCACGAAAGGCTGCGAATAGCCGGGACGGCGTGCCGAAGGAGACTGGCGATGCAAGCGGAACTGGCAGGCGCGGCAGTGCCTGGATCCTCAAGACTGGGCGCCGTCCTGCGCGTTACCAGCGGCAACTTCCTCGAACAGTTCGACTTCTTCCTGTTCGGTTTCTACGCCACCTACATCGCCCACACCTTCTTTCCGGCAAACAGCGAGTTCGCCTCGCTGATGCTGACCTTCGCCGTGTTCGGCGCGGGCTTCCTGATGCGCCCGCTCGGCGCGATCTTGCTGGGTGCCTACATCGACGAGGTGGGACGCCGCAAGGGCCTGATCGTAACGCTTTCGCTCATGGCCTGCGGAACCATCCTGATCGCCCTGGTGCCGGGCTATGCCAGCATCGGCATGGCGGCGCCGCTGCTGGTGCTGATCGGCCGGCTGCTGCAGGGCTTCTCGGCGGGCGCGGAGCTGGGCGGGGTGTCGGTCTACCTGGCCGAAATGGCCACGCCGGGCCATAAGGGCTTCTATACCGCCTGGCAGTCTGCCAGCCAGCAGATCGCCATCGTGGTAGCGGCCGGGCTCGGCTTTGGGCTGAACCGCTGGCTGACGGCCGACGAACTGGGCGCTTGGGGCTGGCGCATCCCGTTCTTTATCGGCTGCCTGATCGTGCCGTTCCTGTTCGTGCTGCGCCGTTCGCTGCGGGAGACCGAGGAGTTCCGTGCCCGCCGGCACCATCCGAGCACGCGCGAGGTATTCGACTCCATGCTGAGCAACTGGCGCACGGTGCTGGCCGGCATGCTGCTGGTGGCAATGACCACCACCACCTTCTACCTCATCACCGTCTACACCCCCACGTTCGGCAAGACGGTGCTCAAGCTCAGCACGACCAACAGCCTGGCCGTCACGCTATGCGTAGGCGTTTCCAACTTTATCTGGCTGCCCATTGGCGGCGCCCTGTCCGACCGCATTGGCCGCCGTCCCATCTTGCTGGCGATATCCGCCATCGCGCTGGTCACCGCCTATCCCGCCCTGTCGTGGCTGGCGGGCGCGCCCAGCTTCGAGCGCATGCTGATCGTGCTGCTGTGGCTGTCCTACCTCTTCGGCATGTACAACGGGGCCATGGTGGTGTCCCTGACCGAGGTGATGCCGGTGGAGGTGCGCGTGGCCGGCTTCTCGCTGGCCTACAGCCTTGCCACCGCGGTGTTTGGCGGCTTTACGCCAGCGGTCTCGACCTACCTGATCGAAGTGACCGGCGACAAGGCCGCGCCGGGCTACTGGATGAGCTTTGCCGCGGCATGCGGGTTGCTGGCCACCCTCATCCTGTATCGCAAGGCGCGTCCCGTGGCATCAGCATTTTGAGGTGCTCAAATAACCTATTACAGAGCATAGCGCCGCAAACATCACAAAATCACCTGCTTTGCCCTACAGATCTGCTTCACGTGTTCGGGCCATTTTGTGCGCCGCAACAACGATTCCCGGCAAGCCCCTCTTCCAAAAAGCCAAATTGTCGAACCCGGCACAAGGCGCGACACTCTCTGCGAGCGGCGGCAGTCAAGCCAGCGAGCCATGAGACACGCAAGCACATCCCCGAGAGCCGCAACGGCAGCCCTATGTCACAGACAAGCACTGACTTCACCCCCCTCGCCGCCCTCGTGGATGCACAAGCCGCGCTGCGGCCCCGGCATCCGGCCGTGGTACTGGACGAACGCAGCGTCGATTTCGCCAGCCTGAACCGGCTTGCCGACCGCGTTGCCGCCGCGCTGCAGCGCGACGGTGTGCCGGCGCAAGGCGCCGTCGCCATCTGTGCGGCCACCTCGATCGAATACGTCGCCGCCTTCCTCGGCAGCCTGCGGGCCGGCGTGGCGGTGGCGCCGCTGTCACCCTCGCTCAACCCGGAAACGCTGCGCGGCATGGTGCAGGACTCGGGGGCGCGCCGGTTGTTTATCGATGCCACCACGCGCCAGGCCCTGCAGGGGCTGGAAGCCGAACTCGGCATTCCCTGCATCGCGCTGGACGACAGCCATGCAGGCGTTCCCTTCAGCCCGTGGCTGGCCCCCGAAAATACCCGGCCGGCTGCGGTCGACGTGCAGCCAGACTGGGCCTTCAACCTGATCTATTCATCCGGCACCACCGGCGTGCCCAAGGGCATCATCCAGCCGTTCGGCATGCGCGCGTCGCACGTGCAGCGCGCCACCCAGGGCGGCTATGGCCCGGACAGCGTGGCGCTGCTATCCACGCCGCTGTACTCCAACACCACGCTGGTCAGCCTGTTCCCCACCTTGTCGCTGGGCGGCACCGTGGTGCTGATGCGCAAGTTCGATGCCGGCCAGTACCTGGCGCTGGCCGCACGGCACCGCGTCACCCACACCATGCTGGTGCCCGTGCAATACCAGCGCATCCTGGCCCACCCAGACTTTGCCAGCACCGATCTGTCGTCGTTCCGCTATAAATTCTGCACCAGCGCGCCGTTTGCCGCCGCGCTCAAGGCGCAGGTGCTGGCGCGCTGGCCCGGCGCGCTGATCGAGTACTACGGCATGACCGAGGGCGGCGGGCGCTGCGAGCTGCGCGCGCACGAGCATCCGGACAAGCTGCACACAGTCGGGCGCCCCTCGCCGGACACCGATATGCGGCTGCTGGACGATCACGGGCGCGAGCTCCCGGCCGATGCACCGCGCGACACCCCGGGCGAGATCGTCGGGCATTCCCCCGCGATGATGTCCGGCTACCACAATCATCCCGAGAAGACCGCCGAGGCCGAGTGGTTCGACGCCACCGGCAAGCGCTTCATCCGCACCGGCGACGTTGGCTATTTCGATATCGACGGCTTCCTGATCCTGATGGACCGCAAGAAGGACATGGTCATCTCGGGCGGCTTCAACATCTACCCGAGCGACATCGAAGCAGTGCTGCTCGGGCATCCCGACATCGCCGACGCGGCGGTGGTCGGCGTGCCCTCGGAGCGCTGGGGCGAAACGCCGGTCGCCTTCGTGGTGCTGCGGCCCGGCGCCACGACCGAAGCCACCGCGCTGCTGGACTGGGTCAACGGCCGGCTCGAGAAAATGCAGCGCCTGGCCGCGCTGGAGCTGTCGCAGGAACTACCGCGCAACGCCATCGGCAAGGTGCTCAAGCGGGACTTGCGCGACCAGTACGGACGCGCCGGCTGACGCTAGCGGCAACAAGCAAGAACGCAAGACATCGGTTATATCCATACTGGCTATATCCATAGGCATCACAGCACACCAAAGTACCCGGGACAACTAGGGAGACCCATGAGCATCAACGGCAAGGCATACATCGTCGGGGCCTACGAGCACCCGACCCGCAAGGCACCAGACAAGACCGTCGCGCAACTGCACGCCGAGTCCGCCAAAGGCGCGCTGGAAGACGCAGGCCTAACCCTGCAGGACGTGGACGGCTACTTTTGCGCGGGCGACGCGCCCGGCCTCGGCGCGCTCAATATGGTCGACTACCTCGGCCTGAAGGTGCGCCACGTCGACTCCACCGACACCGGCGGCTCGGCGTATATCGTCCACGTGTCGCACGCCGCACAGGCCATCGCCGCCGGCAAGTGCAATGTGGCACTGATCACGCTGGCGGGCCGGCCGCGTTCGGAAGGCTCGAGCGGCACGCAGGCGCGCAACTGGGGCGCCAACCTGCCCGACCAGCCGTTCGAAGCGCCGTTCAGCCCGGTGACCGTGAACCTGTACGCGATGGTGGCGATGCGCCATATGTTCCAGTACGGCACCACCGCCGAGCAGCTTGCCTGGATCAAGGTAGCGGCCTCGCATCATGCACAGCACAATCCCCACGCCATGCTGCGCGAAGTGGTGACGGTGGAAGACGTATTGAATTCGCCGATGATCTCGGATCCGCTGCGCAAGCTCGACTGCTGCGTGGTGTCCGACGGCGGCGGCGCGCTGATCGTGGCACGCCCCGAAATCGCCGCCAAGCTCAAGCGCCCCAAGGTGAAAATCCTCGGCGCCGGCGAAGCCGTCAAGGGCCAGCTCGGCGGCATGGTCGACCTGAGCTGGTCGGGCGCCGCCATCTCCGGCCCGATCGCGTTTGAAGAGGCCGGCATCCGCCCCTCGGATATCAAGTACGCCTCGATCTACGACAGCTTCACCATCACCGTGCTGATGCAGCTGGAAGACCTGGGCTTCTGCAAGAAGGGCGAAGGCGGCAAGTTCGTGGCCGACGGCAACCTGATCTCCGGCGTGGGCAAGCTGCCTTTCAACACCGACGGCGGTGGCCTGTGCAACAACCACCCGGCCAATCGCGGCGGCATCACCAAGGTGATCGAAGCCGTGCGCCAGCTGCGCGGCGAAGCCCATCCCGCCGTGCAGGTCAAGAACTGCGACCTGGCCCTGGCCCAGGGCACCGGCGGCTACCTCGGCTCGCGCCACGGCAGCGCCACTGTCATCCTGGAACGGGAGTAATAAGATGAGCACACCTTACACAGCCACTCCCCTCAAAGCCCCGCAGGTTGCGCCAGACAACATCGAGTTCTGGGAAGCCGCGCGCGCAGGCCGCCTGCTGGTCAAGCACTGCAAATCCTGCGGCAAGCCGCACTGGTATCCGCGCACGCTATGCCCGTTCTGCATGGGCGAGACCGAATGGAAGCAGGGCTCGGGACGGGGCACCATCTACTCGTTCAGCGTCACCCGCCGTGCGGGCCCCACGCCGTTTTGCATCGCCTATGTGGCGTTGGAAGAAGGCGTGACCATGATGACCAACATCGTGGATTGCGACCTGGATACCGTGCGTATCGGGCAGGCAGTGAAGCTGACCTTCACGCCGACCGAGGATGGGCCGCCGGTGCCGACCTTTACGCCGGTTAGCGCAGGCTAAGGCCGACGGGAGCGCGATGCATATCGCCTCTGCGAGCGCCCGCCCTCTCCCCCGGCCCCTCTCCCACAAGAGTGCTGAGGTTTGCCCACAAATCGGCGTCCTCGATAAGGCAGTGCTACTTGTAAACACAATCTGACGGTGTTAACTTCAGTCG